>JAAFHM010000485.1 GCA_013298375.1 Ignavibacteria bacterium
AGCGATTTGAAGTGATATTCCAATGCATCATTATATTGCCCCAAACTCCGATACACTAGCCCAATATTATTCAGCACCCTTGCAATACCTACTTTATTGCCGAGTTTTTCTCGTATATCCAGTGCTTTGGTGTAATATTGTAATGCTTCGTTGTATTTATTCTGAATCCAATATACCGTGCCAATGTTATTCAGCGAATTGGCAATATCTACCTTATTCCCAATCCCTTCGTAAATTCGGAGTGATTTAACGTGGTACTCCAATGCTTCATTGTATTTACCCTGAATGCGATACACAAGCCCAATATTATTCAACGAGCTTGCAATACGCTCTACATTAACAATTTCTTCGTAGAGTCGCAGTGCCTGAAAATGATATTTCAATGCCTCATCATACTTTCCCTGGCTCCAGTTCACATTTCCAATATTACTCAACAGCGTTGCAATGCCAAGTTTATTGTTGATTTCTTCATACGCCTGTAGGGCTTTGAAATACTGCTCCAATGCCTGCCCGTACTTATCCTGTAAAGAATACACCGTGCCGATGTTGTTCAGAGCATCGGCAGCACCTTTGCGAAAGCCGACGCGCTCTGATAGTAGTTGTGCTTCTTTCGCATATACCAATGATGAATCGTAGCGCGACAAAACACGCCAAAAAAAACGCGAAAGGTCATTCATCGCATTGATTCTTGTCGTGTCATGCTTTGCTGTAACTATCACGCGGCGCACAGAATCTGCTTGCGTAATCTTTTGAATATTTGTTTGCGCAAGCAAAGCACTGCAAAGAAGCCATAAAACAAGGAAAACAAGCAAAGTACAGAGTTTTATCATGTCGTTTGAGCATTTGCATTTTTCCAAAACGTTTTTGCTCAAAATAACCCTGTTTTGCGCACAAAAAAAATTCTTTGTGTGAGTGTTCCCCTCAAAATCAAGTTGTAATCCACCTCAGAGGTGGATTACAACTGACAAAATTATGCGTTACGGTGTTTTTACATTATAAATTGGGTCATCATTCGGGCCAATATTTGGTTCGTAAGGAGCCTCACCCCAAATGCTTCTGAGTGGACCTCCTTGTTTGACTGGATATTGTTTCTTACGATGAGATTCGTTGGGATCTAAACGCCATTTTCCCACATCTGCTTTTGTCACGGTAAAACTCGGGCTATCTGCCATTGTTATTGAACACGAAGCATCCGTTCTATTATTGGGGTCTAAAATCCATGTTGCTGTTTTGCCTCTCGCTATTGGGCTACTACCACCGGAAACAGTAGCATCTGTGCTTTCGACAGTACAAGTCATACTATCAATAGCATTATTCGTGATGTTTATTGTTAAAGATGCCATAAACTATACCTCCTTGAATTCAAGATCTTAAATTTTTCCTACTCATCAGGCTTTTCGGAATCCGCCCCGTTTTTTTGTGTGGTGTCTGGTCTCCACGTTGGTTAATTGTTTGTTGCCGCGTTGTCACTGGTAGGGGATGAGCCTTTTGGTCATACATCATGGCGTTGTCGTGGGTGGAATAAAAAAATTTGTTGTCGTGATTGTTCTCCATTGGTGTTTTTTGCTGCTCTGCTGCATGGCGACAAAGGTAGCCCAGAATGCAGGGAAAAACAAGGGTGTTTGAGTGAAACAGCATTTTCCTTGAGCGAAACGGGGGAGGTTTGAGCGAAACCCTGTTTTTGTTGAGCGAGACAGCGATATTTCGCCATTCGTCGAAATTTGTCACTGGTAGGCTATCAAAACGTCCACGAATCGCACGAATTGACACGAATCACGAACAATTTTTTTGAATGATACTCCGTTCAAATCACCTGATTCGTGAAGATTTGTGCGATTCGTGGATAATTTTTTCGAGACCTGACCAATGACAACTTTTCATGGGCAGATGTAGTATCTATTGGAAATGATTCGTAGATTTGTAGGTATTCTTTTGGGCTCACGACCCATAATTTTTAACCACGAACACCGATGAAAACCACAAAAGGCAAACCAACACTCAAGCCCTTTGAGAAGTGGAATATAGACCAACTGAGGGGGCAGTTTCAGGTGAAACGTGTACGCACACTGCCACGTCTTGAACAATGGATTGCTGCGACCACAACCTTCAGTAAAGGCGATAAAGACTACGTTCTCCGCCTACGAGATTTCTTGCTGGAAAATATTGACTTCTGGAACGAAGAAGAACTAAAATTCAAGTTCATCGGACCGCTTATTTCCACGATTCGCTTCGATTCCGAAGAATATTCCGCATTTTTGGACAGAAAACTTCCCGCCGAACTGAACGGTGAAAAAATTACCGGCATTGTTGATTTTATGGTCGCTACGGGCAAAGTAGAGCCGCAAGAGCCATTCTTCTTTTTGCACGAGTATAAAAAAGAGCGCGGTGCGAACAACGACCCGCTTGGGCAGTTGCTTATTGCCATGTATGCTGCACAGTCGCGCAACACGCATAAACACGCGATGTACGGCTGCTATGTCGTTGGCAGAAATTGGTTTTTTGTGGTTTTGGAAGGCAAAGAATATGCGGTAAGTGATGCGTTTGTTTCCACGCAAGACGATGTGTTTCAAATACTGGCAATACTTCAACAGGCTAAAGCGTATATTGAGGAAATTCTCGCTGCACGGCAGTAATGCTTGTTTGGTCGTGTTCTAAAAGAGTTACTTTCTTGTATTGGTGTGTCGTCCATAGAATTTTTCGCCGAGAAGCACATCAAGTTGCATTTACACGCTTGATGTTGGAGCGGGGTATTGAGATTTCGGCATCCAAATCCTCGTAAGTCATTTACTTTATGTCAACTCTTTTAGGACACGACCGACAAACCGAGCATTACTGAATACTGCCCTTCAGGTGAGGCTCATTCAGAACAATAAAAACGCCGGACGCAAGTAATCATGCTGTCCGGCGGATAAATCTATTGAAGGCTATCAATGTGGCTGGCAAAGATCAACCGTAATACGGAATTTTTTCCTGCGCCCAGTAAAACACATCAATATACCGTTGAGCGCAAAGCAGTGACGAGTGGTTTGCCATCATGCCGTTTTTCACAAGCCGCAGCCAATGGTCTTTTTGGAAGTAGGTTTCGATAGCGCGGTGCAGCGCATATCCCATTTCTCCGGCGTTGTAATCATCGAAAACAAAACCGTTGCCTTCGCCGCTATATTTGTCATATTCGCTGATGGTATCGGCTAAACCACCAACGCTGCGAACAACAGGCACCGTACCGTATTTAAGGCTATACATCTGATTCAAGCCGCATGGCTCAAAGAGCGAAGGCATAAGATAGATGTCCGAAGCAGCTTCCACGCGGTGCGAAAGATTATCATTGTAGCCAATGTACACCAATGCGCGGTTGCCGTATTTTTGGCGAATGCTGCGGAAATAATTCTCGTATTGGTCAGCACCAGAGCCAAGCAGGGCAAATCGTACCGGGTAATTTTGGAGAATACTTTCGAGCGCATTTTGGACGAGCGGAATACCTTTTTGATCGGTCAAGCGCGTAACCATGCCGATTATCGGCATATCTTCCCGCATTTCACTTTCATCCACACCCCAATCTTTCAAAAAGCGATATTTATTGGTCATTTTGCCGTCGAGTTGATTCACAGAATACGGCGCATAGATTTTATCATCAACTTCGGGATTCCAGACGGTGTAATCAACACCATTCAAAATACCGATAAAATCACCGCTTCGAGCATTAATGATGCTTTGCAGCCCGTATCCTTCTTTGGTGTAGCGCACCTCGGCAGCGTAGCGCGGGCTTACCGTCGTGATTTTATCCGCAAAGAAAATACCGATTTGCATGGAATTGACAACGCCGTGTGATTCAAACCACGAGCCTTGATAAAACTCGTTCATGCCGAATCCCGCAAAAGGCATAGCGC
>JAAFHM010000045.1 GCA_013298375.1 Ignavibacteria bacterium
AAGGTTGTGGACAATAAAAGATTAAAGTTGCAAATTGCGTATTCTAGTGGAATTCACACGAACATTGTATTGGGTAGATCAATGGGCAAAATTCGTATACCATCATTGACAGAAGAGCAACAAAGGACGTTGGAAGAAGGCTATCATTATGGCTCACAGCATTGTTTTCGCAAACGCTGCCAGATGATCCTTCTCAAAAGTCAGGGTCGTACCTCCAAAGAGATTGCCACGATTGTCGGCGGATGTGAAGTTGCAGTCAATTCGTGGCTTGATCGCTTTGAAGCCGAAGGCGTTACAGGCTTGCGCAATAAACCGGGGCAAGGTAAGAAGCCGATTCTTGACCCCGCCAGGGATCGTGAACGCATTAATGAGGCGGTCAGGAACAATCGTCAGCAACTGAAACTGGCTCGGGTAGAAGCGCAAGAGGCATTAGAGAAAGAGTTTTCGTTGAAAACCCTCAAACGCTTCTTAAAAAAAATGGCTGTCGATACAAACGCCTCCGCAAACGCCCGCGTTATGCGCCCGATGCGGAAGAATACGCCGACAAAATAGCGTCGTTGGCAGCATTGGAACGTCTTGCCGAGCAAGGGGCAATAGACCTCTTCTATGGCGATGAAGCCAATGTTTCCGAGCGAGCCACTGTGCCATATGTCTGGCAGTTTTCGGAGGAAAAGCACACAGCGTTTATGCCGACAACACAGGGGGCATCCTTGAGTTGTTTTGCCTTGGTGAGCCGGGATAATCGCTCGCATTTCGCAACGACTGAAGGACGCATCACCGCCGCTTTTGTGTACGAACAACTTGATCGTCTGGCAGGAAGCATCATCAAACCAACGGCGGTTGTGATAGATAATGCTACGGTCCATAAAGCCGTTATCATTCAACAAGCCCGCGACGGCTGGGCAGAACGAGGGCTGACGATATTCTATTTGCCGCGATATTCGCCCCATCTCAATATAGCCGAACATCTCTGGAAACACCTCAAATATTTTTGGTTACAGCCCGAGATGTACGCTGCAAAGAACGGTCGTGTCCTAAAAGTGTTGCTTTCGAGAATTGGTGCGGTACACGTAGAGTTTTATGACTGCATCATGCATGGTTTCTGACTTTGAGAAGCATATCGTTCGACGATTGAGGCGTTTGATATGTGTTCGGAAATTCAGGTTCTGCCGTTCAATACGCTGCGTTCCTCTCTTGCTGATACGATGTTTTCTCGGCGGTAGTATCTTGCTGTAGGATTGCCAGTCATCGGTATTATAGCGTCGGATGTCATAACGAGCAAACAATTCGTCACACAACTTCTGGCAGGAAGCATTGGTACGACGACCGTTTTGGTGAGCCAAAATGCGTTTTTCGTGCGCATCCCAGGCATACCATGTCCATCGCTGGTTTGCTTTCGAGCCGACAAACGACCAAAACTCATCAAGCTCCGCTGTCGATACCTGCTCTTTCTTTGCTGGTAGCGGCTTGGTGGGAATCTTCTCGGCTTCGTCGTTGATAATTGCCATCACACTGTCGCGGTGAATCTTGAGAACATTTTCAATATCACGAATGCCACTGTTACGCATGGTCATCGGTACAACCAACGACCGTATTTCGGGCTTCCATGCTCTATAAAGGTACGTGGTTTGAAAACTGCGCTTGCAACATTTACACAAATACCGTTGGCGGTATGTTTTGCTTCTTCCGTTGCGCTTTATATCGTCGCTGTTGCAGTCAGGACAGCGGACGAGGGTAATTTCTGTACAAGCCATAGCGGAAAACTACGCCGTTTTCCTGACTTTTTGCGCATTTCTTTTCATTATCGCCCTGAAAACCCCGCTATTTCTATACAGCAACACTTTTAGGACACGACCTCCAACTACAATCATTGAGAACCAAAATTTGTCAATAGCGGAAATGCTTAATCCGTTCACCTTTTTCACCGATGTCGGTCATCGCTTCGATGCCAATTTTGAGATGCAAATCCACAAAATTTGCCGTTACTTTTTTATCCGACTCTTCGGTTTTTACGCCTTCGGGGAACATCGGCATATCGGAAACCAGCAATAATGCGCCTCGTGCAATATCGTTTGCATGACCAACGATAAAAACGGTCGCCGTTTCCATGTCAATCCCAATGGTGGAAAGCCGACGCAAACGGTCTTTAAATTCCTCATCCCATTCCCACACGCGGCGGTTTGTCGTGTAAATCACGCCGGTACGGTATTCCTGATGATGTTCAAGAATTTTATCGGAAACAAATTTGTGCAATTTGAACGACGGAAGCGCCGGAACTTCAGGTGGTAAATAATCCAAACTTGTTCCTTCTCCGCGAATAGCCGCGATGGGCAAAATAAAATGTCCAATTTCAGTGGAATCTTTCAGCCCGCCGCACTTTCCGAGAAACAGTACGCCCTTGGGTTGGCGTGCTACAAGCAAATCCATAATCGTTGCGGCATTAGCAGAACCAATCCCAAAATTGATAATGGACAACCCTGCCGCATTGGTCGAAGCCTGCATTGGTCGCCCAACGCCTTGCACGTCGCATCCGAACTGATTAGCAAATCGTGTCACGTAGTCATGAAAATTAGTCAGCAGAATATAATCGCCGAAATCGTCAATATTCGCGCCCGTGTAGCGCGGAAGCCAGTTGCGAGCAATGTCCAGTTTGGTTTTCATGGCATTTCCTTGAAGTAAAACTTGAATAAAAAAGACGTGAAGCGAAGCCGTAATGAGCAGGTTAAAATTCGGTCAAGATAGGATTTTTTACGCAGAATACCAATGGCAAAAAGTGTGAATTCGCTTTTGCAGGAAGCATAGACCCGCGCTTAACCGTCATGACAGTAAAGCCGGGCAACTGTCGCCAAAGTTCGCGGTCAATAATGTTTGCCGTAATGCTTCAATAGGCTTCGTATTCACGTGGTACAAAAATTCGTACCACACAATAAATTTATTTCAGCATCGTTTGTTCTGCCAATTGGAGACACCTTTTTGCACCCATCATCCATCATCATAATTCTAGGAACTATCGGATGTTTTCTACGTTCACCCACCTGCGCTTGAGTAAAAAACTTTCATTCGCCTTTGCTTTTAGCACCATTTTGATTGTTTTCATAGGGCTTATAAGCATTATTGCCACTCAAATCCTCACGAAACAAACAGACAGGCTCTACATCAACAATCTGAAGCCTTTAGAGCAAATCAATGAAATTTCAACAAACTTCCTGATGGCGCGTGTGTATTTGCGCGATGCTCTCTACCATGCTCAACGCGCCGATGTAGAATCCATGAAGCAATTTCAAGGAAAATCCCTGGATTATCTTGCTAAAGCAGACGCTGCCGCACAGGTGTTTTATGCCAGTTTACATACCGACGAAGAGCGTCAGATGTACAAAGAATACCAACAATCGTGGTCAGCATTTGTCGAAATAGCAAAACATATTGCATTGCTAACGCAACAAAATCAACTTGACCAAGCCGTAAATGAACTCATTACCTTGTGCATTCCTGCGGCAGAGAAAGTCAATAATCTCGTTGTCGGTCAACTTCTGCTTAAAAAGCATTTGGGTGAAGAGATGAGGTCGTCGAATGAAATCATTGCAACTATCGTTTTTATTTCCAGTATTGTCATGGTTTTTGCTGGCGTACTTCTGGGAGTTATTCTGAATCGCAAGCTCACTAATATCATAAGCGCACCAATCATTGAACTCGAAAAGGCTGCTGTTTCTCTTGCCGAAGGTCAAATCTCTCACGTTCTTGCCGTTCAGAGCAATGATGAAATCGGTACACTTCAGCATTCGTTTAATGTCATGGCGGAAAAGATTCAAAAAGGAATTGAGCAGTTAGAGCATGAAAAAGCTCTTGTTATTCAAGCCGTTCAGCAAAGTGAGCAAGAGCGCCTTTATCTTACTCGCAATGTAGAGGTCATGTTGGCAAGCGTTGATAAATTTGCACGTGGTATTCTCACCGAAGAGCTGCACGCTGAGAAAGAAGATGAAATAGCAAGATTGTACAAAGGATATAACTCAGCTATGGAGAAAATACGTCTCGTCATAGCACAAGTTGTCAACGTTGTCGGCGAAACAGTATCCGCCACACGCCACATAGTATCCGGTACGGAACAAATATCAGCAGGAATTTTGGATCAGGCTTCTCGCACCGTTACAGCTGCTGCAGCTACCGAGGAGATGGCGGTAAGTGTGGCGGACAATAGCGCCAATATTCTTCATGTAGCTAATGAAGCCAATGCTATGGCACAGGAAATGAGACGTGGTGATGAAGAGATGGGCGATGCTATTCGGCGAATGAGCCAGATTGCTACCGTTGTCGAGCATTCCGCATTGAATATCGGTGAATTGGGGAAATCCAGCGAACAGATAAGTGAAGTTATCCGTGTGATTGCAGAAATTGCCGACCAAACAAATCTTCTCGCCTTGAATGCCGCGATTGAGGCTGCTCGCGCTGGTGAGCAGGGGCGTGGGTTTGCCGTTGTTGCCGATGAAGTACGGAAACTTGCCGAGCGGACGCAGCAGGCGACAAAGGAAATCACCAACACAATTCAAAAAATTCAGACGGACACCAGTAATGCCGTTAGTGCTATGCACAGAGGTACGAAGGAAGTTGAACTTGGGAAAACGGCAATTCTTCAAACGGCTGAACGATTCAAAACCATTATGTCCCGCGCTCAAAGTGTTTCTGATACAATTCGAGTCGTTGCGGTTGCCAGCGAAGAACAATCGCACACAAGTAAAAGTATTGCCGAAAACATAGACAACGTCAGTGTTATAGCGGGCGAGTCGGCAAAAGCAACAAAAAATATTGAGGAAACCGCACGCAATCTGCATTTAATTACCGAACATTTGGAGCGCATGGTGCGGCAATTTGTGATTGATGGAAACAATAACGACGAAGACCATCGTTTTTCAACAAATTTGAACAGAACTGTTCCATCAAAAATGTATTTGGTTCAATGAAGGGCTAGAATGAAGCATTTCCCCAATAATCCTCAGACTCACACTATCCCTGGATCCTCTGCCGCTTCATCAAATATTGCACCAGTGCCACATCGAAAGGCTGTGCCGTGTCGAGCAGCATATAATCAATATTCCGTTCGCGGCAGGAGTTTTTCAGCGTTTCGGTAAAATCCTTCAAAGCCTGTGAATACGCGGTTTTGATTTGGTAAGGCTGCGTGGTCATTTCCTCGCCCGTTTCCATATCGCGGAACATGGCATCATAACCAAAATTGAAATCGCGCTCGCGGGGGTCGAGAATTTGAAACGCCAATACTTCGTGATTGCTGTGCCGAAAGCGCTTCAGCGCTGAGGTCACCACGCCCAAGTCATCAAAAAAATCGCTCAGAACAATCACTAATCCCCGCCGCGCAATGCGGTCGGCGATACTCGCCAAGGCAGCACCCGTGCCTGTTTGATTTGTCGGTGTGGCATTGCCCAAGGTGCGTAAAATTTCCTGAATATAGGAGCGCTTCGAGCGTGAAGGCAGGTAGGAGCGCACTGCCGTATCATAAAGCGCAAGCCCCGCCGCGTCTTGCTGTTTCATCATCAAAAACGCCATCGCCGCCGCCAAATAACACGCATACTCGAATTTCGTGATATTGCCTTTTGAAGCGTAATTCATCGAAGCGCTGGAATCAACAATAATCGTGCAACGGAGATTGGTTTCGTCTTCGTATTGCTTAACGTAATAGCGGTCGGTGCGGGCAAAGACCTTCCAATCAATAAATTTAATTTCGTCGCCGGGCATATACTGACGATGCTCCGCAAACTCAATACTAAAGCCGTGATACGGCGATTTATGCAATCCCGTAATAAAGCCCTCCACAACAAGACGTGCTTTGAGGTCAATTCCTTGAATTTTCGAGATAACACTGGGGTCGAGGTATTTGCGGTGGTCAGTCATTATGAAGAAGTATTGGGTTTTGAGGGTCGAGTTGTGAAAAACTCGTTGGAGAAAACGCGCAGATTTCCTTGGTTGAGCGCGAGAATCTGTGCTAAAATACGGGTGATTTCACTATTTTGGTGCATGGAAAACAAAAAAAATCATAACTCACTCAAGTTGTCGCCCAAGACTAAGCACTTTTTTATCGTTGCCGGAGAAGCATCCGGCGACCTCCATGCGGCGCGGCTCATGCGGGCGCTCAAGGAATTGCTGCCCGGATGCCGCTTCTCCGGCATTGGCGGGGCAAATATGGCGCTTGAGGGCTTAGAATCTATCGTGCCGCTTGCGGATATTAGCGTTGTCGGTTTTTGGGAAGTTGCCAAGCGCTATCCAATGTTTCGGCGGCTTTTGCAAACAACCGCATCCATGCTTGCTTCTGGTGGTTATGATGCCTTTATCCCTGTGGATTATCCGGGCTTCAATATGCGTCTTGCCGCGTCAGCAAAAGCTGCTCACGTGCCGGTGGCATGGTACATTGCGCCTCAACTTTGGGCATGGGGCAGCGACAGAGCCGACAATCTCAAGTCCCTTGTTGACAGACTGCTTGTGGTTCTGCCCTTTGAACCGGATTTCTTTCATCAATTTGGCATAGAAGCTCATTTTGTCGGGCATCCGCTTATGGAAGATAGCGTCATAGAGGCACAGCCAATTCCTCTTCGCCAGCGAGAGCGCGAAATAGCATTGTTTCCGGGAAGCCGTCGTCAAGAAATTGCCCGTAATTTGCCAATAATGCTCGAAAGCCTAGCGTCGATGAGCCGTACAGCGCCTGAGATCGCCGATTATCGTATCAGTGTCGCACTTTCGCCGACACTTCCCCACGCAGAATACGCTACATTCCTTGCCGATGCGCACAAACACTATGGTTTCAGACTGGAAAGCGAAACCGATAGTAAGCGCCTTCTTGCCCGCGCACGCGCCGGAATCGTTAAAACCGGTACATCCACGCTGGAAGCCGCTCTCTGTGGGCTTCCACACATGATGATGTATCGCACCTCGACGCTTTCCTATCTCTACGCTCGGCGTTTGGTGAATCTCAGCACGATAGCTCTTCCCAATATTTTGATGGAAAAAGCATACGGTCGCAACAATGTCATTCCCGAATTTATCCAAAATACAGCCACACCCAATGCCCTTGCGCAAGCAATGGTGAGCCTTCTGGACGATACTATCACAGAGCCTATGATGAACGATTTTGCCACGTTGCGCGAAATGCTCAGTAATGGGCATCGCGGTACGGCTTCCGGCAATGCAGCGCGAATTATTGCGGAGATGGTCGCGTGAAAGCCGTTGTTGCATCAATACTCCTTCGCGTTCTTGCCCGAACATGGCGATTTTCCTTGCAGGGAGAAATGCCGTCGTCTCCGGCGGTTGTTGCTTTTTGGCATGATGAGATGCTACCACTGTGGTCGGTATTTGCGCGAAAGAAAGCCAAAGCCAGAGTGCAAGGAAGTACGCCACTTTCGGCATTAACAAGTTTGAGCAAAGACGGTGACGTTTTAGCACAACTGTTGCGTGATTGGGGCTATACCGTTGTGCGCGGCTCTTCGTCGAAAGGTGGAAAAGAGGCACTGGAAGAGATGATTCGGCTTGCACAGCACAGCATCCTGCTTATCACCCCCGACGGACCACGAGGACCGCGCCACACGATGAAAGCCGGAGCGGTGATTGCCGCCCAGCGAGCAGGTGCGCCCCTGTATCTTTGCCGTATTGCTGCGCGAGGGCGACGGTTTGAGCGGAGTTGGGATAAATTTTTGCTGCCCTACCCTTTTGCAAATATTTCGGTTGTCATAGCAAAGGCAGCGCTCCCTGCAAGCAACGAAGAACAAAAGATTAGAAGCGCTCTTCACGACTGTGAGCGTCATTTGCGCACCCTTGATGAAACCATTAATCCCAATATCGTACCCTCATAATTCGTGCGATGTTCTTCGAGAAATCTCCGCGCAAAACCCCGATTTTTCCGTATTTTCCCGCGTAATTTGTGTGTTCAATTTTTTTGTAGAATAACCATGACACGGAAACAACGCTTTGCGCGGTGGTGGCTGAGTTTGACGGGCTGGAAAGTTATTGGCAACGTCCCCAAAGAACTGCGACGATTTGTCGTTATTGGTGCGCCCCATACGTCGAATTGGGATTTGTATGGTGCTGTTTTGGGGGCGATGTCCCTAGATTTCAGTGCGAAATGGCTTGGAAAAAGCGACCTCTTCAAATTTCCCATGGGCGGGCTGATGCGCTGGTTGGGCGGTATTCCGGTGGACAGAAGCAAAAGTACCAATATGGTTGATTTTGCGGCAAATCTGCTCAAATCCAGCGACCATCTGGGATTAATTATTCCCCCCGAAGGCACACGCAGCAAATCACCGAAATGGAAAACGGGATTTTACTATATTGCCTACAAAGCTGGAGTACCGATTTTATGCGGTTCGATGGATTATGAAAAAAAAGAAGTCGGTATTGGACTTATTTTTATGCCGACAGGCGACATACAAGCCGATATTGCCATTATTCGTGAGTATTACCGCGATGTTCAAGGACGATACCCTGAGCAAACCTCGCCCGTGGAGGTATAAAGACATCATAACCGATTGAAGGTATAGTTTAAATCTCAAGAGTCCTGTTTCTTTACACCATTCAAGTATTTCTATGCGTATCCATTCTGCTACCCTCAAAGCAACACTATTCGTTGCCTTGTTCATATTCTTTATGAACGCTCATAATCAGCAAGCATTTGCTCAAAATTACTTTATTGATAATGAAGGTAGTATTGTTTGGTGCACTAACCCGCCCTACTCTTTTGCTCCATTAAGTAGCGTAGATATAGATTATGTTCACAATCATGCCGTAACGGTGGGCATAGTTGGTGGCTTAGGAGTCAATATTCACAGTGCAAGATTTCGTCTGGCTCCATTTGACCAACGGAGTATAATCATGAGGAATCCAGGCGTAAATGCCTCATCTGTACTTAATGTTGTGACAAATTCTCTGGGAAGTATGTATGGTATCAATATCGAAGTGCCTTTGCAAGAACAATTCTCTGTTGGACTACGTTTCCTCGGAGGAAGTAATAGAACGACCTTCCAAACAGATGCAAATGGCAGCATGGAAATAGACTTGTCAACAATAGGAATTGAGACATTGGGCATTTTCAATATAGATGAGTTTTTTCGTGCATATGCCGGAATCTCTTTCTCTGGATTATCTGAAACCGTGTACACTCTTCGTTCTCAGCTGTCTCCCGCATTTTCAAGGTCGGAAATTCCATCGGCATCGTTTATGATTGTGTCGCCTATACTTGGCTTTGGCGTTGACCTTCCAATCAGTGAAACAACTTCTCCGAAAAGTGGTAGATGGATTGTAACACCGGAGTTAGTGGGAATGATTGGGATAAATCAGATGATAGAAAACCTTTCTTCTCAAGAATTTTGGAGCCTTGCTCAAATCCGACTCGGTTTTTCCGTAAAATATCAGTGGACATCAAACGTAAGACCTTAAATATAGATTTGGAGCAAAGCCTATTATCCAACCTTATCACTCCTATATTGAACAGGCGTGATTCCTACATGATTCTTAAAAAATTTGGTCAAGTGCGACGGGTCGGCAAAGTCAAGTTGGTAGGAGATTTCTGCGATGCTCAAATCGGTGTACCGCAGCATACATTGGACTTCCATGAGGAGCATTTCATCAATAAAATCACTCGGATTTTTGCCCGATTCATGCTTGATAACTTTGTTGAGATGCTTCGGTGAGACCGCTAGTTTGCTGGCGTAATCGCTCACACTACGGATGGTCAAAAAGTGCTGTGCTACGAGTTTTTTGAAGCGCACCACCAGTGACGAGGCTTTTGGGTTGTGGTAGAGCATCGTGAGTTCTTGCCGTATGTAGCTGCGCTTTGCTTTGAGGAGTAGAGTCGCTAGAAGCAGCTTGATTGCTCGGTTTCTGTCGGGGAAATTGCGCTGGAGTTCGTCGTTCATCGCCAAGAAAATTCCTTCAATTTCCCCTGCCTCCTCATCAGAAAGCTGAAAAAATGGTACTCCGGCGTAATCCAAAAATGGGTACAAAAGTTGTATTTTGGTTGCGGGCAGCACGTCTTCGATGAAATCTTGGGTGAACAGTGCGTAGTAGGCAAACATATCGTCGGTCTTGTTTTGCAGAGAAAAAAGCTGCCCTGGAAAATTGAAGTGTATCGTTCCCGCATTGTGCCGAAACCTCTCCAAACCACATTCCACATCCACCTCGCCCTGCAAACACAGTGCTACGCGGTAAAACTGCGATTTCAAGGGACCAATCTTCGCTTTTACACCTTCTGACGAATACAGCCCAAAACCGCTATCAAGCAAGTTGCTGGTGCTATCCATGCCAAAGGTGCTGACCACCGTTTTTTCTTTGTGAATAGCGCGGTAGTCGGTGTCAAGTTTGAAGGTCGGAATTGTTTGAAGCGATAGTGCCATTGTTTGGGGAAGGAAGGTTTCGTCAACGTTTGAGGAGCTTGAAGCCGATATTACGCCCCATTTTTTGCATCATGGCAAGATTTATCCAAGCAAGCGCGAATTGCTCAAGTAACGAAAATTTGTCGTTCCCACCAAAATCGTAGCAATTACCGAAGCCAATATCCTTCGCAAGCTGCATGGCTACTTGTTTGCCTTTCACGCTGTCGCCCGCAACGAACATATCTAGCGGAGTGGTGTCGTAATGCGGGTTTGCCATGTTCTCCGCACCCGTTGTATTGAAACATTTTACAACGTCGGTGCTGTTGCAATTATCCAAAATTGCTTCGCTGGCATTTGTGTAATGTGCAGGCTTTTTCATCACCGCATTCATGGTGTCAATAATGACTTTCCCCTTGACATCACCAAGCGTTTGTGCGATTTCGTGCGCAAAATGTGCAGGCGCGGCAATCACAACCACGTCGCTTTTTTGCACTGCTTCCGGAATGGCGTAAAATGGGAAATTGTATTCGAGTGCAAGGTCTTTGCCTTTGAAGGGGAGGGCGGGGTCTTTTACGCCTAAAATGACGCTGTGTCCCGCCTTGCGAAAGCCAACGGCAAGGGCGCCGCCGACATTTCCGGAGCCGATGATCGTGATGTTCATATTGCGTAATAATGTGGGTGGAAAATATGAGGGTTCTTATCAAGATACGCAGCAAAAATACATTCTCACGCGCAAATGCGCATAGGATAAATGGCGCTTTTTGTGGTATGCTTGTTTGGCGGTGGATGATATGTGGAAAAAGCGGGGAAAAATCACTCAAAATTCACTCTTGAAGAGTTTCCATTTGAAACAATGTGGAAAAATATGTAGATTGTGCCTTCAGACAGGCTTGTACATTGTTGGTACAATATAGTACAGTACAAAAAACGATTATGACCAAAACAGTGCGTGTAAAAATTGGCGGAAACGAATACAATCTCCGCAGTGACGACGAGACAAAAGTCCGCGAAGTCGCCGGAGCCGTTGACGCACAGTTTCGCCAGATGCAAGGCATCAGCAAAGAACAATCTACCGCGACACTCTCCATTCTCACAGCACTCAATATTGCTGAACAAGAATACGATACCCGCCAACAACAACGCATTGACAAAGCGTACATGGCGGCTGAAGTAGAAAAAATGGTAGCATATTTGCGACAGTCTTACCCAAGTGAAAAACCTGAGAAAACCTCGACGGAATCAGCCGCTTTACCACGGACAGCAACTGCTCCGCCGCAGGCAAACTCAGTAACTTCTAAACCCCAAGCGTAGTACCTTTCAGCATTGCTCTTTATCGTTATTGGCTTTATTGATTGTTCATCATCCGAACAATTCTTTTGCAACGTACTTTTTCTTTGTACCGACATCACCTGTGCGCACGTATTTTCCCCCAAACGTACCGTACTGGTTCACCGTACAGACCCTTAAATAAGAACTTGTAATTTACTTATTAGGGAATTCTGCTCTTGCTATAAATTACAGGCCTCACCTCGCCTAGCGAGGAAATTCCGTCCGGTCATAGTTCAAGGTATCGCCCTTGCGTCTCTGGAACAAACGGGGTTCAGTGGAAGCAAAATATAGGAAGGCGTTTACCCACTGTGTCTGCTAGAGTTCTTATCTAGATTTCTCCTACGGTGAATCTGTACGGTATGTTTGTTTCTGGGGTTAGAAACAGATATATTTCTATCGTCTTTGAGCAATGCCCCGACTCTCCCATAAAATCGCCCTCGTTACTGGTGCTGCACGCGGCATCGGAAGCGCCATTGCGGAATTATTCGCCCGCGAAGGTGCAATCGTCCTTGTTACCGATATTCGTGATGAAGACGGACGAGCTATTGCCGAAAACTGCGCCCGCCAAATGCCGAACTCCCGCTATTTTCACCTTGACGTAAAAAATGAAGATGAATGGATACGTTGCACCGAAGAAATAGAGCGTGATTTCGGGCATATAGACATTCTCGTCAATAATGCAGGAATTACGGGCTTTGAAAACGGTGTCCTTCCCCACAACCCCGAACATACCAGCCTTGCCGATTGGCGCAGTGTTCATGCCGTCAATCTTGATGGTGTTTTTTTGGGCTGCAAATATGCACTACGCTTGATGAAAACGCACGGCGGAAGTATCATCAATATTTCGTCGCGTTCGGGCATTATCGGTATTCCTCATGCTGCTGCCTACGCTTCCAGCAAAGCTGCCGTGCGCAATCACACAAAATCTGTTGCCCTCTATGCCGCAGAAATGCAGTATGGCATTCGCTGTAATTCTCTCCATCCGGCAGCCATTCTTACGCCGATGTGGGACGCGGTGCTGGGCGAAGGAGAAGAACGGGTACGGAATTTGCAGCAACATTCCGAGGCGATACCGCTCAAAACATTTGGCTCCCCGGATGATGTTGCGTATGCCGCATTGTACCTTGCCTCCGATGAATCGAAGTATATTACCGGTATCGAACTCACCATTGATGGTGGCATTTTAGCGGGAGCCGCAGCTGCGCCTCGTCGCTAAGATGCACGTATAACAAACGACTCCAAATTTCGCTTATTTTTACTACGCAAATACTCACATATTATGGAAACACTTTTGCCCATTATCCTTAGCATTGTTGGTCTAGTTTTAGGCGCAGGTGCGGGATATTTTCTCATGAATAAATCCACAGCTCGCACCGTCACGGAAGCTCGTTCGCGGGCGAAAAACATCCTCGACGATGCGGAAAAAGAAGCCGAAACGGTGAAAAAAGAACGCCTTTTGGAGGTCAAAGACGAATGGTTCAACAAAAAGCAAGAATATGATAACCACGTCCAGACCAAAAAAAATAAAATGCAGCAGTATGAAAAACAGGTCAAAACCCGCGAAGAAAATATTGAGAAAAAAGTTGAACTGATTAACCGCAAAGAAAAACAACTCCAACAACTCGAAAAAGACCTCGACAAAAAGCGCCAGTCCGTTGACGGTGAATATTCCAAAGCTGAGGATTTAGTGAAAGAACAGACACTCCGTTTGGAGCGCATTACGGGTATGTCCAAAGATGATGCGAAAAAGTATCTCATGGAAAATATGATCAATGATGCTCGTGCGGCGGCAGCACAAAAAATCAAAGATGTCCGAGACGAAGCAAAAGAACACGCCAAGCGCGAAGCGCAAAAAATCATCGTTCAAGCAATACAGCGCACCGCTTCTGACCATTCTATCGAAACAACCGTTTCGGTGGTGAATCTCGCCAGCGAAGATATGAAAGGACGCATTATTGGGCGGGAAGGGCGCAATATTCGTGCATTCGAGGCAGCAACGGGCATTGATTTGATTATTGACGATACGCCGGAAGCGGTGTTGATTTCGGGCTTCGATCCCTTCCGCCGTGAAGTAGCAAAAATTTCGCTTGAACGCTTAATGACTGATGGGCGCATCCACCCGACACGCATTGAAGAAATTGTCGAAAAAACAACGAAAGAACTTGAGGATGAAATTCGCAGCATCGGCGAAAACTCTATCTTGGAACTTGGGCTTCACGGAATGCACAATGAACTTATCCGTCTTATCGGGCGCATGAAATATCGCTCCAGCTATGGACAAAACCTGCTTCATCACTCAATGGAGGTAGCGTATTTGACAGGCGTGATGGCAACAGAACTTGGCATGGATCCGCTTCCCGCCAAGCGTGCAGGGCTATTGCACGATATTGGTAAATGTGTTGATAAAAGCGTCGAAGGACCACACGCGCTTATCGGTATGGATTTAACCCGCAAATACAACGAACATCCGCTTATTTGTAACGCCGTTGGCGCACACCACGACGATATTCCGATGGAAAGCGCCGTTGCTGCACTCGTACAATCGGCGGACTCCATTAGCGGCGCACGTCCGGGCGCACGGCGCGAGTCGCTGGAAAATTACATCAAGCGTTTGGAGCAGTTGGAAGGCATTGCGACAAGTTTTGAAGGTGTTACAAAGACCTTTGCGATTCAAGCCGGACGCGAGGTGCGCGTCATTGTTGAGCCGGAACGAGTTGACGACTTGCTTGCTGACAGCCTTGCGAATAATATCGCCATGCGGATTGAAAATGAGTTGGAATATCCCGGACAAATCCGTGTTACCGTCGTGCGAGAACGCCGCTCAATGGCGTATGCGCGATAATTGTACGATAACTTTACGATGGTTATGACAGACTCCGCACTTGATAGTCCTTCGTTGGCAAATAGTCCATCTGGCGCATTTCTTTCCGCAAATGAAGCCCGCGTTTTGGGCGCACTTATCGAAAAAGAAATCACGACACCGGATTATTATCCGATGACGCTCAACGGGCTGACTGCGGCTTGCAATCAAAAATCGAACCGCGATCCGGTTGTGCAGTTGAGCGATTCCGATGTGCAACAAGCATTCGACGAGGCACGAAGAAAGGCGCTTGCACGGCTTGTGGATGAAGGCGCTTCTCGTGTACCGAAATATCGGCAGCGCCTCACCGAGACACTACACCTGACACCCCCGCAAACGGCTCTCCTCTGCGAATTACTCTTGCGGGGCGCACAAACCCTAGGCGAACTCAGAAGTCGTGCCGAGCGGATGCACTCGTTCGCATCGCTCACGGAGGTTGAGTCTATTCTTGCAGAACTTTCGGCAGAAGAACACGAGGGCGGAATAATTGCCGGAACACCGCTTGTGACAAGGCTTCCACGCCAAACGGGACAAAAAGAGGCACGATTTATGCACCTGCTTTGCGGTACGCCGAGTGCTGTGCAGGATTTACCATCGGAGGTGCTTATCCGTGCCGATGCAGAACGTATCGGCATTTTAGAGCAGGAAATAAACACCTTAAAGCAAGAGTTGTCGAGCCTCCAAGAAGAGTTTCGGAGTTTTAAGCGGCAGTTTGAATAGAATTTTCTCGCACGAAAAAAGGCAATATTAGTACAATACGCCTTTTAAAGCATATTAGGCTGAAAAGCTCATAAAAACTTGTGTTTGGGCTTTTCTGAGCATTGAACGGTTATCGCTAATGTGTGTAATTCTTAGGTAAAAAACATTTTTTCTTTGGATTTTTCAGTACAAAGCCCGTATATTTGTGATTCTATTGCTCAAGGCAATATAGACCCCGTAGCTCAGTGGTAGAGCATTTGACTTTTAATCAAAGGGCCGATGGTTCGAGACCATCCGGGGTCACACAAGAAAGAAAAACCCTGTAATCAATGCGATTACAGGGTTTTTTTGTTATTTCCAAAACCGAGATGAGACTTGAATTCAACTTACAAGTGCGAAAGTTGTAAGTTCATGGAAAAGAATACCTCTGCTGGCGTTCGGAAGCCGAGAACCTTTCGAGGTCGATTGTTTAATTTGTCCATAATTTTTTCGCAATCCTCTTGCGTGAGTAGCTCAAAGCCCATGGATTTGGGCAAGTACTGTCGAATCAAGCCGTTGGTATTCTCGTTGGTTCCTCGTTCCCATGAATGATAGGGATGAGCAAAGAAAAACGCCGCTTCCAAGCACTGAGCAATGCGGGCAAACGCGGCAAACTCTTTGCCGTTATCGGCAGTGATGCTCTTGACCATATCGCTGAAGGGCGTAAGAATCTCCATAGCTTTCTCGGCACACGGTTCGGCGTGTTTGCCAACGAGTTTACCAATAACCGTAAAACGACTGGTACGCTCAACGACCGTAACAATAGCCCCGTCATG
>JAAFHM010000013.1 GCA_013298375.1 Ignavibacteria bacterium
CACTATGCACTCTTTACTGTGTTCAGGGAAAACACTTTTTGTTCGCAACGTATTCTTGACGTTGCTTGTCGTCGCTAGTTTTTATGCGCCTTTCGGGGCATTTGCACAGAATCTTGATTCCACCTTTTTTCTTGGCTTAAAGGCACGTTCTATTGGTCCGGCGGGGATGAGCGGACGTGTTGCAGCCATAACCTCTATTCCTGAAAACCCCGACATTATCTACGTCGGTGCGGCTACGGGCGGTGTGTGGAAATCCATCAATCGCGGTACAACGTGGCAGCCAATTTTCGACACGCAAAACACCTCTGCCATCGGCTCCATCGCTTGCTTTTCGGGCAACCCTAACACCGTTTGGGTAGGCACAGGCGAAGGCAATGTCCGCAATAGCGCAGGCGTTGGGCGTGGCGTGTTCAAATCGCTGGACGGCGGCAAAACGTGGAAAAACATGGGTTTGGAGAAAACTGAACGTATTCATCGCATTATCCTTCACCCCACAAACCCTGATGTAGCCTGGGCTGCGGCAATGGGAACAACATGGGGAGAAAATGCCGACAGAGGCGTTTTCAAAACTACCGATGGCGGCAAAACATGGCGTAAAACCTTGTTTGTGGATAATAAAACCGGATGCGCCGAACTCGCTCAAGACCCGCATAATCCCAATCGCCTCATAGCAGGGATGTGGGAACACCGCCGTTATCCGTGGTTCTTCAATTCCGGCGGCACGGGAAGCGGGATGTACACCAGCACCGACGGCGGCGAGACGTGGACACGCCTCACAAACAAAGATGGAATGCCCGAAGGCAACATGGGGCGCGTAGGCATTGCCTTTGCGAAAAGCGCTCCGGGCGTGGTGTATGCGCTTGTGGAAGCGAAAGAAAGTGCGCTTTTGCGCTCGGATGACGGTGGCGAAAAATGGCGCGTCGTAAACAATAAATTCGACGTGAACCCCCGTCCCTTCTACTTCTGCGACATTCGCGTTCATCCGCAAAATGAAAATATGATTTATCGCCTCCAAGTAACCATGGACGTTAGCACCGATGGCGGCAAGAATTTTGCGCCCGTTTATCCATACACGACCATTCACCCCGACCATCACGAACTCTGGATTCATCCTGCCGGGAAGTATATGCTCGTCGGCGAAGACGGTGGTGTGGGCATTTCGGAGGACAACGGCAAAACATGGCGCTTTGTGGATAATCTCCCGCTTGGGCAGTTCTACCACGTCGCAGTTGATAACGATTATCCCTACAATGTCTATGGCGGCTTGCAGGACAACGGCTCGTGGCGCGGTCCCTCGAATTCGCTGCGTTTCGACGGTATTTACAACTACGATTGGATTACCGTTGGCTTTGGAGACGGCTTTGCAACTGTCCCCGACCCCGAAAATAACGAGTATTGCTACGCCATGTCGCAAGGCGGGGCGCTGCTTTATGGACACATCAAAACAGGCGTTCGCAAAAGCATCCGTCCGACCGAGAGCCGCGTAGGAGAGCCGGAGGTGAAGCATCGTTACAACTGGAATGCCGCGATTGCGATTGACCCGTTTAATCCGAAAGTGGTTTACTACGGCAGCCAATTCGTTCACAAAACCGCCAACAAAGGCGATTCATGGCAAATCATCAGTCCCGACCTCACCTCGAACGACCCCGCAAAACAGAAATCCAACGAAAGTGGCGGAATTACCCGCGACGTAACGGCGGCGGAAAATCACTGTACGATTTTAAGTATTGCGCCAAGTCCCGTGAAAGAAGGCGTACTCTGGGTTTCGACGGATGACGGCAATGTGCAACTCACCCAAGACGGCGGCAAAACATGGTCTCGCGTGAGCGTAAGCCTTACTGATGGCGCAAAATCTCGTGTTCCCGCAGGCGCATGGTCGCCACACGTAGAAGCCTCCAAGCATGATGCAGCAACGGCTTTTGTGGTTTTCGACGACCACCGTCGCTCGAATTGGGAAACCTACGTTTTTGTTACTCGTGATTTCGGCAAAACGTGGCAATCCTTGGAAACGCCAGAAATAGACGGTTTCTGCCACGTTATTCGCCAGGATATCGTTGAGCCGAATTTGCTGTTTCTGGGAACGGAGTTTGGAATGTACGTCAGTTTGAACGGCGGAAAAAATTGGCAAAAGTGGACAAGCGGCTTCCCGACTGTTCCCGTAACCGATATGGTCATTCACCCACGCGACCACGATTTGGTGATAGCCACGCACGGACGCGGTATGTACATTCTTGACGATATTCGCCCGCTCCGAGAACTTGCGAAAAAAGGCGCACAAACACTTGCTTCCAAGCCATTGCACCTTTTCGATATTAGCCGCGCAACGGCAGCAAATTACGAGTATTGGGCTGGCGCGTACATTTCTACCGGACACGCGATGTTCAAAGGTGAACAACGTCAATACGGAGCGCTTATTTCCTACGTTCTGAACCCGCCCGACAGCGTTTTAGCAAAAAATGAAACCCCAAAAGCGCAGAAAATCAGCGTTGAGATTCTGAACGCTCAGGATTCAAGCATTGTTCGGACGATTAAAGGCAGCATGAAAAAAGGGATCAACCGCGTGGCATTCGACCTCAAGCGTAAAGAATTTGAGCGCCCGCGCCGCACTGAGCGTGAGCGCAAAGACGATGAAGGCGATGGCGCAGGTATTGACCTTCTGCCCGGCACATATCTTGCCCGCATGAAATTTGGCGGCACAACTGCCGTGCAGCCCTTCGAGATTGCGCCCGAACCCCGCATCAAAGTTGAAGCTGCGGCGCTAAAAGCAATTAACGATATGCAAATGCGCGTGGGAAGCATGATGGAAACCAGTGCCAAAGCGGTCAAGCAGATGGTGGAGCTGCGCAAAACCATCAAAGCGGTTGGCGATTTTGCCAAAATAAGCCTTGACAAACCCAAAGCCGATTCGCTTGCAAAACTCGGCAAGGCGCTTGACGGCAGGCTGGATTCGCTCATGGAACAAATCGTTCCCAATGAGGAACGGAGTGGCATCTACGACCGTCAGGCAGAAATTATGCCGCAAATTGGGAATCTTCAAGGCACTATCGGTAGCAGCTACGATGCGCCCGGCGAGGCAGCCCAGGTGAAATTCGATAAAATCAAAGTCCGCTTGAATACTGTTCTCGACAAGGTGAATGCACTTTTTGAGACCGAAGGAAAAGCATATCGCCAGCAAGTAGAAGCATTAGGATTCAGCATTTTTGGAAAAACCGAATCCCTGAAACTCAAGGAATAATCAGCTTTAGCAATGATTTTACCGTTGGGGTCTGCTTCAAATGCGGACTCCAACGTTTTTATTATCCCCCGAAACATCATGAATTTTACCATAACTCCCGACCTCATTTATCGCCGCGCAGAAGCGCCGGAAACGCCAGTAGATATGCTGGTTATCGCCGCGCATCCCGACGATGCCGAATTAGCCTGTGGTGGTGTCATTGCTCAAATGACGCATGAAGGCAAGCGTGTGGCGATTGTCGAATGTACACAAGGCGAAATGGGTTCGCGTGGCACTCCCGCCCTACGCCGTGAAGAAGCACGCAAAGCCGCAGAGATTCTCAATCTGACCGAGCGTTGGAATCTTCATATTCCCGACGGCGCGATTGATGCTGCTCCGGAAAATGTTGCTAAAATTGTCGCGGCTTTACGATATTTTCGACCAAATATTCTCTTGTTCCCACCGGAATTTGAGCGACATCACGACCATGAGAACGCGCACCGCCTTGTTCGGACGGCATATTTTCAAAGCGGATTGTCGAAATTTTCCGTCGAAGTTTTTGGACAGAAACCCGCTACATACCGCCCCAAGCGTCTATTTACCTATATGCAGACCTACGAATTTGAGCCGAATTTTTATGTAGATGTGTCGGCGCATTTTGAAACAAAATTGCAATCTTATTACGCCCACGCTTCCCAAGTCTATGTCCCCGGAGCAGCACAAAACCTCAATGAGCCGCAAACACTCATTTCCAGCCCAGAATTTTTGGAATACCTCAAAGCACGGGCGCGGCATTTTGGCGGGAAAATCGGCGTACAGTATGCAGAAGGCTTTACATCGGTCGAGCCGCTTGGACTCAGGAGTTTGAGCGATATGCTATGAGAGTAAAGGTCATTGGTTATCCAACATCCGTGCTGCCACCAGCCGTATATCATCTCGCAAGGCTCTGTCCTTCGTCAGTGGTTCAAAGTCCGCTATCCACGTGGGTTTTCTGCCAGAATATCCGCGCAGTTCCGCTAATTGCGCCACACAAAGCGCCTCACACGCCAAGACTGCTTGTAAGCGCTCAATTTGGTGATAACATTCCCGCGCTGCTTGAAAGCCAAGCGGCACAATATCTTGGTTTCCGGCATTACTGGGCAGAGAAGATGAGGCGTAGTGCTGCCTGTGGGAACGCATCTCTGCGACAATTGCCGTTGCGGTGAGTTGTACGCCCGCCATACCGCTTGTGAAGCTGGTTTCGGGGGCAAGCAACAAGGGCGCACCTCCATTGTAAGCGGGATTGACAAGCGCCTCAATTTGGCGCTCGGCGAGATTGGCAACTTGGGTGAGCGCACTATTCATGCTGTCGGCAGCAAACGCAATATGCTGCGTCATAAAATTCCCACCATGCAAGATTTGCAGCGTTTTCACATCAATAAGCGGATTATCGTCCACGCCGCATAATTCCTCTTCAATCGTCTCTTTGCTTTGGCGCAGTACATCTCGCGCCGCACCGAGTATTTGCGGGGCGCACCGAATGGAGTATATTTCCTGCAATGGGCGCGATTCATCTTCTTTTCCGGCATCCAACTTCACTTCGCGGAGAATATTTCGCGCGGACTCTTGCTGTCCGGCGTGGCGCTTGGCGGCGTGAAGCCGAGCATCCAAGCCGCTTCTACGACAACCCAGCACACGCATCATCCAGCCTGTCAGTTCTTCAGCACGGGCGAGAAGGATACCGCTCCTCACCAGTGTTAATGCCATGTACGCGGCAGAAAATGATGTTCCATTCACAAGAGCAAGCGCGTCGCGTGGCGACAGGCGGCACGGTTCTAAGCCCTCTTCTCGAAGCGCCTCTACTGCTGGAATAGATTGCTGATGGCGTAAGACCTTGCCTTCTCCTGACATTGCACCGGCAATATGTGCCAAGGGGATGAGGTCGCCGCTTGCTCCCAGCGAACCGACCGACGGCACATCGGCAATAATATTCTTTTCCAGCACGAGCGCATACAACCGTGCTGTTTCGGGCGAAATGCCCGACATACCTTGTGCCAGTGTGTGCAATCGCGCTGCCATCGCACCCCGCACGACTTCCGGCTCAATAGACGACCCATAGCCAGCACCCAAGTGCGCAATCAAATCGCTGCCATCAGCATCAGTACGCGAGCCGCCGTAGCGCACACGCGGTCCAAAGCCCGTGGTAAGACCATACACCGCATCGCCGCGTTCAATAATTTTTCCAAGAACATTGTGTGAACGTTCCATTGCCAACACAGCTTTTTTACTTAGTCGGAGGGATTTTTGCCGAACGGCAATATCGTAAATATCCTCGCAGGATAGGGTTGAAAATGGCGATAAAACGTGAACAGATGTGGGCATAGTTGGCGAAGTATTTCGTGTTTTGTTTCGGCGAGAAAAAATGTATTTTGTGGGCGCAGCCAACGTCTAGGAAAAAATATGTAGGGAAATTCGGAAGCGGCTTGCCGCGCCAAAAAAGCTATGGATAGAATCAATCGTCTTATCGCAACGGTGCTGCTTTTACAGCGTAAAAAACGGCTGAGAGCGGAAGATATTGCTGATTATTTTCAAACCAGTGTTCGCACGGTCTATCGGGACATGGATGCGCTCTCGGCGGCGGGTGTGCCGATAGCTGGAGAAGCGGGCTACGGGTATAGTTTGCAAGGCGAACATCTTGCGCCCGTGATGTTTACTGCCGAAGAAGCCGGAACATTGCTCATGGGAGCAGAATTTGTGCGGCATTTGACCGATTCGTCGTTGCAAAAACATCTTCAATCGGCATTGATTAAAGTGCAATCGGTATTGCCCACTGAAAAGCGCGAACATTTTGACCGCTTGCAATCGTCGGTGTCTGTGTTTACGCGCCCCGCAGCCTTCCAAGAAGATATTCGCAGCGATATGCTTTCTGCGCTGCAACAGGCAATCGCAAGCCGCTTTGTGGTGCGGATTCACTACGCCAATCGCCAAAGTGATGCTTCTGAGCGCGAAATAGAGCCATTGCATTTGGTCTATTACGGCAACCATTGGCACGTTATAGCCTACTGCCGCTTGCGTGAGGAAATACGCGACTTTCGGCTTGATCGCACTCGGCGTTTGCAAACGACGGAGCAGCATTTTTCGTCGCATCAATCATTCTCACTGGCTGAGTATTTTGCGCAGCAATACGATATGCGCGAACCGCACGAAGTCCGCGTGGAAGTTGCTTCGGAGGCACTTCATATCATTGCAGCGCAAAAATATTACTACGGCTTTGTCGGCGAAGAACCAAGCGCCAATGGCGTAATTATGACGTTTATTGTGCCGTCGCTCGTCTGGATAATGCGGTGGTTGCTCTCGTTTGGGGCATATATTCAGATTCTTTCACCCGCCGAATTGCGAGTGATGTTCGCACAGGAAGTGCGGGCGGTTGCGCTGAGACAACTTGCGGGTTTGAGCGATATTTCCGGCAGTCACACGGAATTTTCTTGATTCCTCGTTTGCTCTGTGTAAATTTGCACGAAGAACTACAACCACAACGTACTTGAGCGGCAACGAAACTATGGCTGAAGAGCAAAAACGACGACTTATGATTGCGGCAATCATTGGCATTCCCATTCTCAGTTATGCGCTATTTTCCTCACGCGGACTTTTTGCCCGCATTTCGCTCGAATGGGAACGCAAAAATCTTGCGGGGCGCATAGAATCTGCCCGCACAGAACAAGATTCCCTCAAAAGCCAAATCCGCCGCTTGGAGCAGGACACGCTTCTTATCGAAAAAATTGCCCGCGAAAAATACGGTCTGCTCAAACCGGGTGAAAAAATATTTATCCTTGACCCGAAGCCAGTCCCGTAAGAAGGGATAAGGGAAAAATGACCAATGACTAAGCAATCAACGACCAATCAACCACTTAACCCCAAATTTATGTACGCAGGAATTGACATCGGTGGTACGTCCATCAAATACGGTATTGTGGCAGCAGATGGCGAAATTAAACAGCAATCTTCGACTCCCACCAACCCCGCATCAGGCAAAGATGCGATGATTGACCAACTTCAAGGCATTGTGCGCAAACTGAGTGCAGAAGCGGAGTCTATTGGTGTGGGCTTTCCATCGGTCGTGAATCCGAAAGATGGGTGCGTCTATCATCCACCGAACCTGCCCGGATGGGGTATTGTACCGCTTGTGGAACTTCTGCAAACCGTCGCAACGGTGCCAGTGGCGATTGACAACGACGCAAACGTGGCTGCTTTTGCTGAAGCATCGCTGGGCGCGGGCAAACATGACTCTCATTTTCTCTACATCACGCTTGGAACGGGCGTTGGCGGCGGTATTATTGTTGACCACCGCATTTTTACAGGTGAGCGTGGCGGTGGCGGCGAGTGTGGTCATGTTCTTATCAACGTTGATGCAGAGCCGCCAGAAGGCAGTGAGTACAGCTTCCGTACTGGTACGCTGGAAGAGGCGATTGGTCGTCATGGTCTAATTCGCATGGCAAAAACTATCGCCACGTCTCATCCTGACTCGCTTTTGCACCACGTGAAAGAATTAGATGTCAAAGATATTTCCGATGCAGCCGTGCGCCATGATAAAGCCGCACTTGCTTGTTTGGAACGCGCAGGAACACTGCTTGGATTGGGCTTGTGTTCGATGTTGGCTATTTTGGATATGCGTATCGTTGTTGTCGGCGGCGGTGTTTCACAAGCGCATCCGATTTTCCTCGATACAGCGCGGCAAATGCTAAAAACACGCTCGTTGCCGACGATTGCTTCGGAATCGGAAATCCGCGCGGCGCGATTTGGCAGCACAGCGGGGCTTGTCGGCGCAGCTATGCTGGGGAAATTGCACCTTGGGTAGTGGCTGCTTATTATATACTAGACGAGGGTCTGCCTTCTTAGGCAGGCTCTCGCTTCTGAAAAGCGCATTGTACATTTGCAGCGCCGTGTACCGAGAGCCTCGCTAAGAAGCGAGACCCTCGAATCTGAATAATTATGGTCATTGATTGTTTGTTATTCGTCATTCGTTATTTTTTTGAACTATGCTTCAGTGGTTTTTAATTCATGCGCGGCTCACACAAAAGTTTGCTGTTGCCTTCGGACTAGTTGTCGTCCTTGTCTGCACGAGCGGCATTGTTGCGTTTATTTCCACAACAGCAATGACGAATAATGTTCAAGAGATTTATGACCACAACCTTGTTCCCATCAGCCTTTTGAGCGAGCTAGAAAATGTTTTGCAACAAAAGCGTGTCTTGGCGCGTGATTTGGTGTTGCACGACGATTCACTGCAAGCAATCAAGACCGCAGAGCGCATCCGCTCGTATCATACTACAACAGATTCGCTTCTTCAACTCTGTAAAGGGCTTATTTCCAGCAGCGAAGAGCAGAAGGCTTTTGAAGAATTTTTACCTTTTTTGGCAGCATACCGCGCCAGCCGTGATAAAATAATTGATTTGGTTCAATCCGGCAGGAAAAACGAGGCGTACGAAATTATTTACGGCGAAGGTCGGCAGAAATCCGATGAAGTCTTTATGCGGGTTCGCGCTTTGATAGACCTCAATCGCCGTCAGGCTGCTGCTTTTGAGGAGCAAGCCATTAGGCGCGGGCGTTTCGTCACGATTTTTATGGTTGTCATTTCTCTTGTGAGCTTATTGGTAGCGATTGGTGCAGGGCGTTTACTGAATTATTGTATCAATAGCCCCTTGCAGGACATTACCGACAAAGCCAATAAAGTTGCTGCAGGAGACACGAATCAATCCGTCATGATGACCGGACGCGATGAATTAGGGCAACTCGGACGCGCCTTCAACCGCATGGTATCGAACCTGCGCGACGGTATGACGGCTCTAGCATTGGAAAAAACTGGTGTTGAGCGGAAAATTGAGGAAGCGGTCGAGCGTTCCGAAGCAGAGCGCCAATATTTGCAAGAGAGTTTTGATATGATGCTTACCAGCGTGGAACAGTTCGCTCAGGGCGATTTGACCCAAGAATTAGCGCTACGCCGCGACGACACGATTGATAGCGACGAAGAAATGGAAAGCCTTATCTATGGCTACAATGCTGCGGTGGAGAACATTCGCGGTATGGTGATGCAGGTCGCCTCGGCTGTCGAAATGACGGCAACCGTGACAACACGTATTGCTGCCGGAGCAGAAGAAATGTCCGCCGGAATCGAAGAAGAAGCCCGCCAAATCGCGGTTGTCGCCGATACCGTCAGCACGATGGCGCAAGGCAGCGCACAGAACACCCAAGAAGCGCGAACCGCATCGCAACAAGCCTCCGAAGCAAGTAATGAAGCCAAACGCGGCGGTGAAATTATTACCACAACAATTCACGGCATCAACCGCCTTGCGGATGTTGTCACAACATCATCGCAGCGTGTTCGGTCGTTGGGCGAAAGTAGTCAGCAAATTGGCGAGATTGTGCAAGTGATTGAAGAAATTGCCGACCAAACCAACCTTCTGGCGCTCAATGCTGCCATCGAAGCCGCCCGTGCAGGCGACCAAGGACGCGGCTTTGCGGTTGTTGCCGATGAAGTCCGCAAACTCGCCGAGCGCACCCAGCAAGCCACCAAGCAAATCAGCACAATGATAAAGCAGATTCAGAACGATACTGAATCGGCAGTGGCAGCGATTGAATCCGGTACGCAAGAAGTGGATGCGGGAAAAATTTCTGCCGCCCGTGCTGCCGAAGCATTAAGTGTCATTATCAGCAGAATTGATGCGGTCTCGCAGGCAATTCGCCATCTTGCATCCGACAGCGAAATACAGACGAAGACCAGCATAGAAATCGCGCAAAACCTTGAAAATATCAGCATGGTAGCAAAAGAATCCAGCGAAACAACCGCCGAAATTGCCACCACCACCGAAGACCTCAATCAAACCGTGCAATCCTTACAGCATCTTGTTGGACGATTTAAGTTGCGGTAGTGTATAATTTTTTCGTAACTGCTATCACAAAATTTTCCACGAATCGCACGAATCTTCACGAATGAAGATGCTTTATTTGTTCAAAATTTTTTCGAGATTCGTGTCAATTCGTGTGATTCGTGTAGGCTTCTCGTGGAAGACCTGACTAGATATATTTTTTCTTGATTGCCTTGATATTGCCGTTGTATGATTTCTCCCAAAGAAAAATATAAACCTTTTCGTCGGTGGAATGCCGATGAGATTGAAGAAATTTTCGGATTGCGCCAAGTCCCACAGTCTGAGTCTTTGCAGACACTTCTTGCCGCAAATGCTGAGGTGAGCCTCGTTGAGCAAGAACGGCTTGGTGGTTTGTCGAAGAAGTTGGCAGAAAATGTTGAGCATTGGAACGAAGAAGAACTGAAGTTGAAATTTATTGCGCAGCTTTTGGAGTTGGTGGATTACGACACCAACGGCTGCAAAACCTTTGCAGACCGCATCATTGCGGCTGAAGTGAACGGTAAAATTTTAAGCGGCACGGTGGATGTGCTGATTGCTCGTGGTAATCGTTTGCCGAAATCGCCTCTGCTCTGTATCCACGAATACAAAAAAGAGCGCGGTTCATCGGATGACCCGCTTGGACAGTTGCTTGCTGCGATGATTGTGGCAGAGCGTATCAATACTGGTTCCGGCAAGAATGCGAAACCCGTTTTTGGTGCTTATACCATTGGTCGGTTGTGGTTTTTTGTTGCTTTGGAAGCAAGCAGTTATGCGGTGAGCAGGGAATTTAACGCCGCCAATACCACCGAAATTCTTGCGCTGTATCGCACACTAAAATTCTTCAAACAGATGATTCCGTCGCTCTTGTCGTAAGGAAGGATAATGACAAGAAGAGATGAGCGAACCGCGCATCCGAACTCCTGTTTATATCACACCCAAGACTTCCCATGAAAAGTATCGCACGGCAATATTTTGAGCGCATTATTGATGTGGTTTGGAGTGTACTTATTCTGCTTGGCGTAACACTTGGTGCGGTTTATATCCCCTTGCGTTTAGTGCGGAATATTGACCAAAGTATTTTTTCCTACACGATTGCAACGTCCGTCACGGTGCTGTTTATTCTGGATATTGGCTATAATTTTTATATCGCCTTGCGCCAGCAGGGAAGCAATCACCGCCGCAGCCGCCAAAGCGCTCTTGAACGCTATATTCGCCGTCGTTTGGTGATTGATATTCTCGCTGCTCTGCCGATAACACTGATAACGCTTTTGAGTGCTTATCCGGCGCTGATTTTGGTGCGTTTGGTCAAAATGGTGCGGGTACGGGATATTTTCACCGAATGGCAGCGAACGGCACTTCAGTATGCAAGCACCTTGCGGCTTATTTTTCTGGCATATTGGCTTCTCATTATCGCTCATTGGGTTGCTTGCGGATGGATTGCGCTGCATGGTGCGCCTGTCGGCGTGACGTTTCAGGAATACTACATCAAGGCGATTTATTGGGCAGTGACGACGCTCGCCACTGTCGGCTATGGCGACATTACGCCCAAAACCACGACCGAAATGGTGTATGCGATTTTCGTAATGCTTCTGGGCATGGTGCTGTACGGCTATGTGGTTGGGAATATTGCGAATCTGCTTTCTAATCTGGATGCGAACCGTAAGCGCTATTATGAGCAATCGGAGCAAATTAGCGCATTTATGCAGTCGCGCAAGATTCCACGCGCTTTGCAGCGCCGCATCAGCGATTATTACGCCTACTATTGGGAGCGGCACGTCGGCGAAGATGAATCAGCAATATTAGACCATCTGCCGCCACGTTTGCGAGCAGAAGTGATGATGTTTTTGCGTCGGGATGTGCTGTCGGCAGCCGGAATTTTCGGTCATGCCGACGACGACACCCTCCGCGATTTAGCTAAAGAACTCCGTCCAATGCTTTTTGCGCCGGGCGATATTGTGTGCCGAATGGGAGAGCCGGGTGATGCGATGTACTTCGTCAATAATGGGACACTGGAAGTTGTCAATGCCGAACAGCGCACGATTGCTCTTTTGGAAGAGGGTGATATGTTTGGCGAAATTGCACTTCTTTTCGACCAGCCCCGCACCGCCACTGTCCGCGCCCGTGATTATTGCGACGTGTATGCTCTCGAAAAGCAAGGATTTACGGCGGTCTTGGCGAATCACCCGCTTTTCCAGCAGCATATCCGAGCGATGGCGAAAGAGCGGCAGAACACGGAAAGTCACGACTCGCTTGAGCAATAGACATCCTTGAATTGCCGCTTAAAATAGGCTTTTATTGATTTTACGCCCCAAACAAAAGAACACACTCCTTATGCATACCGTATTATATGCGTCATCAAAAAATAAGTATGAGAGCTACGTCATCATTGTTTTATTGTGCATTGTTTTTCAGGCTTGCCTTCCTTCTGATGTTTGCCAGCGTACAAGCATACTCCGATGAAAACACCACAACATTGAACGGTGTTGTGTATGATAAATATTCCGGTGAAGTTCTCAGCGGTGCTTCCCTTACCCTTTCGCGGGATAGTGCTGGTTTTCCGAACGGTCGCTCTGGTGGCTCTTCGCTTCGCACAGCACAAACAAATACATTTGGGTTTTACTCGTTTGGACGTTTGCAGTCCGGGGCATATTTGCTGACTGTTCGCTACCAACGCTATCAGCCTTTTGTGTTGCGAATTGTCATTGCCGATTCGTCCGCATCCGTGCGGCAGAATATCTATCTTACGCCCTATACGGCGCATTCCGCATCGCTTTTGGTGGAAGGGCAATCGTCTTCGCAGAAAGAACGCCTCATTAGTTCGGTCGAACTGACGCAGCAAATGCTAAAAACCGTACCTGCAACCTTTGGCGAAGCGGACATTACGAAAACCCTACAACTCATACCCGGCATTAAATCTTCTTCCGAAGCCTCAAGCGGTCTGTATATTCGAGGCGGTTCGCCGGATCAAAATCTGGTCTTGCTGGACGGTATTCCCGTGTATAATCCCATGCACCTCGGCGGAATTTTCAGCACTTTCAACTCCGATGCACTTGGTGATGTGAGCGTCATCAAAGGCGTATTTCCTGCCGAATACGGCGGACGGCTTTCGGGTGTCGTGGATGTGTCCATGCGCGACGGAACCCGTGAGAAAATTTCCGGCAACGTCAACGTCGGTCTCATTGCCTCGCGGGTTTTGCTGGAAGGACCAATAACCGACAATGCAACCTTTATGCTTTCTGCGCGGCGCACCTATTTTGAACTGCCTATTGCCGTCATCAAAGCCGTAACAACGACTCCCGAATTGCCGCAATATTATTTCTACGACCTCAATGCAAAAGTGAGTTTTGCGCCTTCCGAGAACGATAAACTTGTCGCAAGTGCCTACACCGGAGGCGATATTTTTCTCTATACATCGGCGGATACAACCTTGCGTGGCAATCTTGCGTGGGGCAATACGATTGCCAATATTCGTTGGACGCATATTCTTTCACCGTCCGTGTTTACGACGGTGTCAGCATATTACAGTAGTTTTCTTTTTTCTTCGGATATTGACTCGAAGGTAGATTCATCGTCACCGTTTATTGATGTGCTGAATCTTTTTTCGCAGATTCGGGATATTGGCACTCGTGCTGAAGCGCAGTATTTTCACTCCGACGAACACACGGCAAAAGCAGGACTCGAAGCTATTTACCACCGATTTTTGACCTTGACCGATTCATTTGGGCAAAATATTATTGGCTATGTCAATTTTTTGGATGCCTCGCGCACGGTCTCAGCGCTTGAACTCGCCGCCTATCTGCAAGACCAGTGGAGCATCGCCCCCACGCTGGATGCAACCATCGGCTTACGAACGACCTATTTTGAGCAAGGCAATCGTATTCGTGTGGAGCCACGCATGGCGTTGTCGTGGGCTGCCGATGATGACCTTACCGTCAAAGGTTCATTCGGTGTGACCAATCAATTTTTACATTTGGTCTCCCGAAACGATGTCACGGTTCTTCCCACCGACGCGTGGTTTCCTTCTACGGCGCTTATCGAACCTGCGCAGTCTCTTCAGTACGAACTTGGTGCGGAAACGCATCTTTGGGAAAAAGAAGTGTTTCTGAGCGTGCAGGGCTATTACAAATCGCTTCAGCATCTCTACGAATTTCGAGATGATGCCCGATTTACATTACTGACTCCTGCGGAAACATTGCTGACCGAAGGCAAAGGCGAGGCATACGGCGCAGAAATATTTTTGCACAAACGCATGGGCGCTTTGAAGGGCTGGATAGGCTATACGCTTGCGTGGACGTGGCGGACGTTTCCCGAATTGAATGGCGGCAGACCCTTTGCACCCCGCTATGACCGCCGCCATGACGTTTCTGTGGTGATGAATTATACACTCAGTGAGGCTTGGGAAATTGGCGCGACGTGGACGTACGGCACGGGGCAAGCGTTTACGTTGCCCGCAGCGCAGTATAGCTTTTCTTTGAATACCTCTCAGGGATCAAATTTTAGTGCTTACCCACAAGTCCAATATACCGAGCGCAATGGCGGGCGCTTACCGCCATTTCACAAACTGGACGTGAGCATTACGCATCGTTTTCAGTGGTGGAATCTTCCTTTTCAAGCGTCACTGAGCATCTATAATGTCTATAACCGCTACAATGCTTTTTCGTGGTCGGTGGATTATCAGTCAAATGCTTACTCTCCAGTATGGACAAGCAATATTCAGCAAGTATCGTTGTTGGGTATTGTTCCGACGCTCAGTTTGAGTGTACAATTTTAATGGTTTGAGAAAACAATTTTTTCTATCAATTATGGTCATGAATCAACGCCCCGCTCTGTTCTGGATATATTTTTGCTGCGGAGCATTTATGCTTTGCGGAGCGCTTGGCTGTGAAAGCGTTGTTACCGATGCGTCGCTGCCATACAGCGAAAAAATAGTCATTAACAGTGTACTCACTGCCGGAGACAGCATCAAAAACATTCACATCTCGCGCACTGTTGCGCCCTTGGATACGTTCTCGGCAGAGAAAGTCTATGTGGGCGATGCGATTGCTTCAATAACAGTGGATGGGAAGTCGTATCCGTTGGAATTGCAACGATCGCCGGAAATTGATTCGCTTGCCCTTCGCTATGGAGTGCTTTGGAGTTTGTATCACGTTCCGAATCTCGTTGCCGAAGCGGGCAAGCGTTATGCCCTGCGCGTGGAATGGCGCGGGAAAGTGGCAACGGCGGAGACATTTGTTCCCAAATCATTAGAAATTATTTCTGCGCGACTTGTACCGAAAGAAGTCACTGAGACGGTGATTCAGACATCGGGAGGATTGTGGCAAACGCGCTCCACATACGCCTCGGTTGAGGTAATGATTCGCTCACGTCCAAACGAAACTTTTGGTATTGCAGTGTATCGTCCATCCCCGTATGAAATTCTTCCTTCGATATTTCGGAACGAGTATGGACAACATATTCCTGGAGTAACGGTTTTGGGGGCTGCGGCACAAAATGGTACGCTCTTACTACAACGACAAAGTGATTATCGCTATCCATTGTACCCTTCGTTACGGTTCTATGTGGGCTGCTCTTCCTTTGATGCTGCAGCAGATTCGTATATTCGTAGTCAGAACGCCTATATGCCGTTTGGAAGAGGATCGCTGCCGAGTATCGTCTATGGCGAACCCACAAGAAATCCCGAGTGGAATGTTCGCGGCGACGGAATAGGCTTATTTGTCGGACGCTCAGAAATGGCAGTTGTGGAGGCGAAGTAGTCGTCCGCACAATGTAACTTGCAGAGATTCAGTATGAGATTCTATGAGGGTTTTGCTCTGAGTTGCCGAAGGGTTGTTCATCTGCAAATGTCTGTTATCTACGTCGTCGTACCAACGTACGTCGGTATCCATATCGAATCCGACTGAAATCACGGAGAATCTCATTTTTGATAATTTCCCCATCAGCATTATGCAATCTTCTTCAGTATTCGACACAATTATTATCGGCGGTGGCGCTGCGGGGCTGATGTGTGCTGCCATTGCGGGCGCACGCGGGCGCTCGGTACTGCTTATCGAACACGCCGAAAAGCTGGGAAAAAAAATTCTTATCTCCGGCGGCGGGCGCTGTAATTTTACCAATATCAACACTACTCCGGCAAACTACTTATCGGAAAATCCGCATTTCTGCAAATCGGCGCTATCGCGCTACACCCCGCATGATTTCATTGCTCTCGTGGAAAAATACGGTATCGCATACCACGAAAAAACATTGGGGCAACTCTTTTGTAATGAATCGTCGCGTCAAATCGTCCGAATGCTCGAAAGCGAGTGCCAGCAGGGTGGTGTGACGTTTTGGCTGGAATGTAGTGTGAGCGCTGTTTCGCAAAAATCCGATGGTACATTTTCCCTCGAAACCACACGTGGTGCTGTCTCTGCGACATCGCTGGTAATAGCCACAGGCGGCTTATCTATTCCCCCGATGGGTGCAACGGACTTCGGGCAGCGTCTGGCTCGGCAATTCGGATTGCGCGTAACCCCGATGAAACCTGCACTCGTGCCTATCACCACGCACGAAGCACAGCAGGGGTTGAGTGCTATTTCAGGGGTGTCGCTGGATGCTGTTGCAAGCTGCGGCGATGCGGCTTTTCGGGAAAATGTGCTGTTTACCCATCGTGGTATGAGTGGTCCGGCGGTCTTGCAAGCCTCGTCGTATTGGGAGCATGGCACATCCTTCACTCTCAACACCGCACCCACACTGGATTTTGACCATCTTTGGCAAGAGCATCGAACATCCGCCGTGATACTCAAAAATATTCTCGCCCAGCGCCTTCCCAAGCGCTTTGTGGAGGCTTTTTGCGAAAAATATGCTCCTGCACTAGCTAATACGCCGTTTTCCAATCTTCCCCGAAAAGAATACAACGCCCTTGCAGAGCAGCTTCAAGCGTGGACGCTTACGCCAAGCGGAACCGAAGGCTACGCAAAGGCAGAAGTGACGGCGGGCGGCGTGGACACCAATGAACTTTCCTCCAAAACGATGGAAAGCAAGAAAGTACGCGGTTTGTACTTCATCGGCGAAGTCGTTGATGTCACCGGATGGCTTGGGGGCTACAATTTCCAATGGGCATGGGCTTCCGGCGTGGCTGCCGGGCAGGTGGTATAACAACGAAAGGCATCAAACAGCATATCCCGCAGAGCGCATCAAACCTCGTATTTCACTCTCTCCTTCTGACGTGTCCCATCGTGTTTCAATGGCATTGAGTTGGAGAACCGCGTCAAAAAGCGCATCCTGCCGTTCCATCTCTCGCAGCGCATCCGAATATGGAAGGTGCGAGAACGTTACCATCGAATAGACCGGTACAAAAGCGCTTGGGTACAGGGTTTGACAGCGTTGCTCTATTTTTTTTCGCAAGAGAAATCGCGGGTCGGCAACTCGTTCACTCATCTCCACAAAATTTTGCATTGCTAGTCGAGCAATCGCATCACCATTGGGCTTGCGAAGTGTGTTGTACTCCTGCATTGCGTCCAGCCACGTGTTTTCGTGCTTCGTCAGCAACTCATCAAAAATCCGACAATCCTCAAAGCCAGCATTCATGCCTTGTCCGTAAAATGGCACAATCGCGTGCGCCGCATCGCCGATAAGCATGGTTTTGTCGTGATGAATCCACGGCGAACAGCGCACAGTAACAAGCGTTGCAGTTGGGTTGTGAAAAAAATCACTGCACAGTTCCGGCATGAGTGGCAGAGCATCGGGAAAGGATGTACGGAAAAAATCGGTGACCGCTTCATTGGTTTGCAAATCCTCAAATGCAGGTTCGTCGTCACGGCTGCTTTCAAAGGGCAAAAAGAGTGTACAAGTAAAAGAGCCGTCCGTATTAGGCAGGGCAATGAACATATATCGCCCACGGGGCCAGATGTGAAGGGCATTCTTCTCCAAAGCCCAAGTGCCATCGGGTGCGGCGGGTATGGTGAGTTCTTTGTAGCCGTGTTCGAGATAGTATTGCTCGTAATTAAAGCGTTCACGCTTTTGCATCACGCCGCGCACTGCCGAATATGCACCATCGGCACCGATAAGGCAATCCGCAGACACTTCATGCAACACGCCTCCTGCGTTCAGAAAAGAAGCCGTTGCCGTTGCAAGATTCACGTCCTGACAGCGCTCCTCGAAGTGCAGGTGGACGTGCGCATGAGCATCGGCAGCTTCCAGCAACAGCGCATTCAGCCCGCCCCGCGAGACGGAATAAATCGCCTCACCTTCTTTTCCGTAGGGTTGAAAAGCGGTAGAGCCGTCCCGATGGTGAATCATGCGCCCCCGCATAGGAATCCCGATTTGGTCAATATGAGCGGCTATTCCTGCGGCTTCCAGCGCTCGCAATCCTCGGTGGGAAAGGGCTAAATTGATGGAACGTCCGCGCTCTGCGCCCGTTTTGCGCATATCGCGCCGACGGTCAAAAACGTGAACATCATAATTACGTTTAGCAAGAAAAATAGCACAAAGTGAGCCGACAAGCCCTCCGCCGACAATAGTAATTTTTTGGTGATTGCTCATGCACGAGTGATGATGGTGATTTTCAGCATATAATTTTGCGCCCGCCAAAATAGCGATAAATTCCCACTTTGCGGCATAATGAACGCTGAATTTTCCACACTTCTTTGACATCGACCTGCGGAGATTAATTGGCAAAATCGTTCTACTGTCCGCTCAAGACGGCGTTAATTACCACAACCTCGCCAACAGTCATGTTCGCAAGTCCTTTTTTGCCTTTGACTCCATATTCTTTCCATGGAATGGAAAATTGTGTGCGGATAGAAACCGTTTCGGTGGATTGCGAAGCGCCTTTGCTATACGTTATAGAAAATGAGGCAGTCAAGGGCTTTGTCACGCCATGAAGCGTAAATGAGCCGACGGCTTTGCCTTCAATAACGGCGCGTCCACTTGCTGCGTCAGTTTGTTTTGTTAGAAGGTCAATACATTTCTCAATCGCAAAAGTGATGGTCGGATACTGCGCGGCATCAAGCCATTCCGAGTTGAGCATATGATTGTCTCGCAAACTCAGTCCGGTACTCATACTTTTCACACCAACAGTGATGCTACCACGCATAGCTTCGATATTGCGCATATTGATAGTCAGAGAGCCTTGAATGTCGGATGCTGTCCCTTTGATGGTCTCAATGGGTGCATCAAGTTGGAATTTAATTTCATTTGTCCCCGCTTTGTTGGAGAGCGTAAAGGTTTTTGTATCGGGCGTAGCGAAAGGAATTGCTGTTTGAGCCAAAAGACGCATGGGCGAAGCAACCAGCAGCAATACGATCATTGATACTATCGGCAATGATGAAGGTCGGAGGGCGTTCATAGAGAAGGGCAAATAATGGTTGGGGAAGAATGAATTGAAGCGTGATTGCTCTGGAAGCAAACTTACCATTTCAGCGTATCACATCCATCAGTAGAACTACGGAAAATATATTCCGTCATTTCAACGTCTAACCCCAGAATGACGATTTTTTGCGAATTAGCGGTCTGTTTGCGTTGCAGTCAAGAAATATTTCCGTAGTTTTCGGGTAAACGTATTCCACATCTTTTTTGTACCTCCATTTCATTGCCCGTATGATGTTCTCTACATCCCGTCAACGCTCATGGATGCTTGCGCTTCTTGTTTTTTGCATTGCAGTTCCCATGTTTGCTCAATCCTCGTCCAAAGATACTCCGGATGCCCTTTCAAAACTGACATTGGACGGAATAAAACTCCGCGCCATTGGTCCGGCTATCACGTCGGGGCGCATTTCTTCGATAGCCATTCATCCCGCGAATAAATCCACATGGTACGTCGGAGCGGCTTCCGGCGGGGTCTGGAAGACCGTCAATAGCGGTATTTCGTGGTCGCCTATCTTTGAAAACGAAGCCGCGTATTCCATCGGCTGCGTGACGATTGACCCGCAAAACCCACATACCATCTGGGTCGGAACAGGTGAAAATAATTCACAGCGCAGCGTCGGCTATGGCGACGGCATTTATCGCTCCGACGACGGCGGCGCATCGTGGAAAAATATGGGTCTGAAAACATCGGAACATATCGCCCGCATTGTCATTGACCCGCGCAATTCCAATATTCTCTACGTCGCTGCGCAAGGTCCACTCTGGTCTGCGGGCGGTGAGCGCGGTTTGTACAAAACCACTGACGGCGGCAAAACATGGACACAGTCCCTCAAAATCAGCGAAAATACGGGCGTTTCCGATATTGTCTTCGATCCGCGCAACCCCGATGTTCTTTACGCTTCCTCCTACCAGCGCCGTCGCCACGCATGGACGCTCATTGATGGAGGTCCCGAAAGCACGATTTACAAAAGCACCGATGCGGGCGCGACGTGGAACAAAATTGAAAGCGGCTTGCCAAGCGCACAAATGGGGCGCATCGGCTTGGCAATTTCGCCTGTGAACCCTGATGTTCTCTATGCTACGGTGGAGGCATCGAATAAAAAAGGTGGTATTTTCCGCTCTCTAAATCGCGGCGCAACCTGGGAAAAGCGCAATCCCTACGACGTAACGGCAATGTATTACGCCACGCTCTATGCCGACCCCAAAAATGTTGATAAAATCTATGTGATGAATTTTCAAATTATGGTCTCCGACGACGGCGGTGCAACGCTCAAGGCGTTGGGAACAAAAGCGAAGCACGTGGATAATCACGTAATGTGGATTAACCCCGAAAGCCCGCAACACTGCTTGGTTGGCTGCGATGGCGGCTTGTATGAAACCTTCGATGCGGGCGCGAATTGGCGGCACACGACCAATCTTTCCATCACGCAGTTTTACCGCGTTTCGGTGGATAATGCCACGCCGTTCTACAATGTTTACGGCGGAACGCAGGATAATTACTCGCTTGGCGGACCTTCGCGCACTGTGAGTGCAAGCGGCATCAATAATTATGATTGGTTCGTTACCCAAGGCGGGGACGGCTTCAAATCACAAGTTGACCCCGAAAACCCGAATATTGTCTATGCGCAATTTCAACATGGCGGACTGACGCGCTACGACAAAAAAAGTGGTGAAAACCTTGGTATTAAGCCGATTGAAGGCAAGGGCGAAGAGGTCTTGCGTTGGAACTGGGACGCACCGCTTATCATCAGCCCTCACAGCGCTTCGCGTCTGTATTTTGCGGCAAATAAACTCTTCCGCTCCGACGACAGAGGAAATTCGTGGAAACTTGTCAGCCCAGATTTGTCGCGCCGTTTAGATCGCGACAAACTTCCGGTGATGGGCAAAATCCCCACTGCCGATGCTGTTGCAAAACACGCTTCGACGGCGCTTTATGGTAATATTTCCGCTCTTGCGGAATCGCCCAAAAAGGAAGGTTTTATCGTCGTTGGCACGGATGATGGTTTGGTGCAAATTACCGAAGATGGTGGCAAAAATTGGCGTAAAATCGAGCCTGTCGGTAATACGCCGGAGCGCGTGTATGTAAGCGCGGTTGCGTGTTCGCAACACGACGCAAATGTCCTCTACATTGCTTACGACAACCACAAAAACGGTGATTTTAAGCCCTATCTTTTCAAAAGCAGCGACGCAGGCAAGACGTGGAGCGCTCTCAAAGGCAATCTGCCCGAAAACGGTATGGTGCTTGCGATTGCCGAAGACCATGTTGCACCGAATCTGCTCTTTGTCGGTACGGAGTTCGGCGCGTTTGCCAGTGTGAACGGCGGAGCCGCTTGGAAGCCGCTTAAAGGCAATTTTCCTACGATTCCGGTGCGCGACCTTGCTATTCAAAAACGCGAAAACGACCTTGCACTGGCAAGTTTCGGGCGTGGTTTCTACATTTTAGACGACTACACACCGCTTCGTGCATTGGCTCAAGGCAAATTTGATGCAAATAAAGAAGTCACCATTTTCCCGATAAAAGATGCCCTCTGCTATGTGGAGTCCACGCCCTATGGCGATAGGGGCAAGGGCTTTTTGGGCGAAACGTTCTTTATTGCTGAGAACGCGCCATTTGGTGCGGTCTTTACGGTGTATCTGAAAGATGCGCTCAAAACAAAAAAACAGATTCGCGCTGATGCCGAAAAAGGCGGTTCAACAAAGTTACCTAGCGGCGAGGAGATTCGCGCCGAAGAAGAGGAAGACGCTCCGGCGTATTTTGCGACGGTGACCGATGCGGCAGGGAATGTCGTGCGCCGCTTGAACGTGAGCAATAGTGCGGGCTTGCAACGTGTCGTTTGGAATTTGCGGTATGCCGACCAAACGCCGATTGCGCAACATCAAGCAGAAGAGGCGGAATATGGCGGCGCACGGGTAACTCCGGGCGAGTACAAAGTCTTCATTGCGAAACGCTTGGGTGGCGTAACGACGCAAATCACCGAACCCGCGAACTTCAACGTTGTACCCCTCAACAACACAACCTTGCCAGCCGCAGACCGCAAAGCGCTAGTGGCATTTCAGCAAAAAGTGGCGAATCTGCAACGGGCAGTTTCGGGGGCGCTGGAAGCAGCAAATGCCGCAAAATCTCGTCTGGCAACCATCAAAAAAGCACTTTCCGAAACAATGGCAACAGATGCGATGAAACTCCGTGACGAAGCAACAAGCCTCGAAAACCGCTTGAACACGCTGCTTCGCGCTCTGCGCGGCGACCAAATTCTTGCTGCTCGCAACGAAGGCACACCGCCAAGCATTCAAGAGCGTCTCGGCAATATCGTCTATGAGCAGTATTCCTCCACATCTGCGCCTCCACAAACACACGTAGATAGTTATACCATTGCTGGCGAGGAGTTTGAACAAGAATTGGCGAAATTGAAAAATATCGTCGAAACGGAAATTCCACGCATCGAAAAAGCAATGGAAGCCGCGCAAGCACCGCATACTCCGGGGCGTGTACCGGAATGGAAAGGCAAATAACGAGATTGGATAATGTAAATCTTCGTTAAATTCAGTATCGTTGCTGAGGTATCGGGCAAGAGTCTGTTTTCCGAGACAGACTCTTGCTTCTGAAGAGCGTGTGCATTCGCCGTACCCTAGCGAGAGCCTTGCTAAGAAGCGAGATTCCTCATCTAGTACCTGAACAGTTACCTACCACGCTATCTGCATCCCATTTTTCGATTATGAATCTCACCGACACAGAAATCCAGATTTTACCAGACTTTATCGCCAATCAGATTGCGGCGGGCGAAGTTGTGCAGCGCCCCGAATCCGTTGTGAAAGAACTCGTCGAGAACAGTCTGGATGCGGGTGCAACGGAAATTGTCGTGATTGTGCGTGGTGCCGGAAAGCAACTTTTGCATATCATTGACAATGGCAAAGGCATGAGCGAACGCGATTTGCTGCTTGCACCCAAGCGCCATGCCACAAGCAAAATCAAGACCGCCGAGGATTTGGCGCACATTATGACGCTGGGTTTTCGTGGCGAAGCGCTTGCGTCTATTTTTTCGGTGGCGCAAGTCGAGATGCGGACTCGTCGCGCTGCCGACGAACACGGCTGGAAACTGCTTTCCGAGCCGCTTCAAGAGCCAACGTTAGAGCCATGCTCCATGGAAGCCGGAACGCAAGTCTTTGTGCGGAATCTTTTCTACAACGTTCCGGCACGACGGAAATTCTTGCGCTCCGATCTGACGGAATTTCGCCATATCGCCGACACGATGACGCGCTTTGCGCTTTCTCGCCCCGATGTTCGGTTTGTGTTCTACGACGACGATGCGCTCATTTACGACCTCGCGCCCGCGCAAGCCCACGAGCGCATTACATCGGCATTGGGCAAACGCTTTGCCGATACGCTCATGCGCGTTGATTTTTCGGAACACCTTGCCAATGGCTCTGATATTCACATTACGGGCTTTATCGGGCAGCCACATTTTGCCAAGCGCACCAAAGCGGAACAGTTTTTCTACATGAATGGGCGTGTGATTGCAAGCCGCCAACTAAGCCATGCTGCAATGAGCGCATACGAGCATTTGATTGACCAATCCAGCTACCCGCCATTTGTGCTGTTTCTCGCCATTGACCCTGAGCGCGTTGATGTCAATATTCATCCGCAAAAGCACGAAGTAAAGTTCGACGACGACCGCACGATGTACACTGCTGTGCGGCGAGCAGTGGCGGAAACACTGGCGCGGCACAACCTCACGCCCAGCGCTCAATTCCGCGAAACGTCGGCATTTCCTGAATTAGGCGGCAATCTGGAGCGCATGACTCTCAGCCCTCAACACCCGTCGGAACGCGGTGAATCTGTGATGGTCAATCGCGACACGGGCGAAATTATAGGTTTATCCGGCGGAAAACGAGAACCGGAGCCGCGTTACGCACCGCCCTCGGAACGCCGCATGACGCAGGGCGAAATGAGCGCCTACGAGCAGATATTCGGACGCGAAAAGAATTTCTCCACTGAAAGCCGCCAAGCAAGCGCTTTTCAAGGCACGGGGTGGCAAGGAACAGGATTGCAAAGTAAGGGATTGCAAGATAGCGCTTCGCAACATGATGCTTTCGGGGCAGCATCGTCCAATGCTGCTTCGCCGCAAACAAGCCCCGAAGGCGCTTCGCAACAGCATTACGTACCAGCAAAATTTTTCTGGCAACTGCACCGAAAATATATCGTGATGCCGACGGCAAGCGGAATGGCGGTGATTGACCAACACGCCGCTCACGAGCGCATTTTGTACGAGCGGGCGCTAAAGGCGATGAACGAAGGGTTTAAATACGGGCAGGAACTGCTTTTTCCGGTGAATGTTTCTATGACCAGTGGCGATGCTGCGTTGACGAAGGAGCTTGCGGAGGATTTGCACAACATGGGTTTTGATTTGGCACTGGTGGAAAGCGGCGTGGAAATACGAGGTGTTCCGGCGGATGTGCGCACGGGGCGCGAAGAAGATGCCTTGCGGGAACTCTTGGAGCAGTACCGCGAATACAACGATATGCGCCACACGAGCGTCCGCGACAATCTCGCTGCGTCCTTCGGATGCCGCTCTGCTATTCGCGCCGGCGACGGGCTGACGTTTCAGGAAATGCGTCAACTCACCGAAGACCTCTATGCCGCACAAATGCCCTACACCTGCCCGCACGGTCGCCCGACCGTTATTGAAATACCGCTTGAAGAATTTGACAAACGGTTTGGGCGGACGTGATAGCCTGCTTGAGGTTCTGGATAGTAAACGTACACAAGATTATGTGTTTTTATACCACTACGAAAAAAATTTGGTCGTGTCCTAAAAGAGTTGCTGTATAGGAATAGCACAGTTTTCAGGGCAATATTGAAAAGAAATGGACAAAAAAGTCAAGAAAATGGCGTAGTTTTCCGCTATGGCTTGTACAGAAATTACCCTCGTCCGCTGTCCTGACTGCAACAGCGACGATATAAAACGCAACGGAAAAAGCGCAACATACCGCCAACGGTATTTATGTAAGTGTTGCAAGCGCAGTTTTCAAACCACGTACCTTTATAGAGCATGGAAGCCCGAAATACGGTCGTTGGTTGTACCGATGACCATGCGTAACAGTGGCATTCGTGATATTGAAAATGTTCTTGAGATTCACCGCGACAGCGTGATGGCAATGATCAAAGCTGAAGCAGACAAGATTCCCACCAAGCCGCTACCAGCAAAGAAAGAGACGGTAGCGACGGCGGAACTTGATGAGTTTTGGTCGTTTGTCGGCTCGAAAGCAAACCAGCGATGGACATGGTATGCGTGGGATGCGCACGAAAAACGCATCTTGGCACACCAGAATGGTCGCCGTACCAATGCTTCCTGCAAGAAACTGTGTGATGAATTGTTTGCTCGTTATGACATCCGACGCTACAATACCGACGGCTGGCAGTCCTACAGCAAGATGCTACCACCGTTGAGACATCGTATCAGCAAAAAAGGCACACAGCGTATTGAACGGCAAAACCTGAATTTTCGAGTGTGTAAATTGTTTTGTGTAAACGTTCCCTCATCCCCCGCCCTCTCCCAGAGGGCTAGTCTTTGCACACAAGTCCTGAGAGCAAGGTTTGAAGCGGGGTAGGAAAAGAGTTTTTTGAAAATATGTCTACGAGTGAGAGATTGTAGAATGTTTACACTACACCTTAA
>JAAFHM010000357.1 GCA_013298375.1 Ignavibacteria bacterium
TCGAGGGTGTTCGGCTGGCGCGGATATACGGCTTTATCGCCCAAAAACCATGTTTCGATACAGCGATGCTGGACAATAATCTCTAAACGGCAAAATTCCTCTAATGCGAGATTTTGTCTTTGCAATACCTCAGAAACCTCGTCAATACGGGCTTGGACACTTCCTTCGTCGCTATCCAAACATAATACCAAATAATTGAATTTGCGTGGATTATCATTGATTGTAGCAATAGCACCCGACAATTCATGCTGAATCAAATTATCACAGCCAGTGCCACTAATCAAGAAATAGTGCTGTTTTTCAGCTTCTTGAGGTGTTTTTACCCTACGAAAGCCGAGTAAATGCTCAATCCATCGCGGATATACCTGCATTTCTGTCTCTTCGCCTTCAACCAGAAAATACAAATTCATAGATGCTCCGCCTCCTTACCCGTTCTAAATTCTTCTCTGTTTACTAATTCCGTGAAGGCGCGGTGCTTAGATTTTCCTAAATGTAGCTCCTCTGCTGTATGCGTTCTAACAACACCTCCATTCCGAGTAACCACCTTCCAATGCTGCATATCCACGTTGTTGATGATGTACGGATGGTGGCTGGTGATGATAAATTGGAGGTTGCGTTCACTATTCAAAATCTCTTCGAGCAGGGTGTCAATACAGTTGATACCTAAACTATTTTCAAATTCATCAATAAGAAGCACTGTTCCACTCGGCGAAAGAAATATTTCGCACAAGTCAAAAAAAACGCGCTGCATCCCTGAAGACCAGTATTCAAGGGGGATAGAATCTTGAATGCCTGTTTCTTTCATTACGAATGTTAGTGCGGGTCGTTCCAACGATTGAATAATGCTATTTGGAGCATACAAGCGAACTGTCTGGTCTCGAAGAGTATTCATTCTTCTATCAAGCTGAATATGCTCAACCTGCGGAAAAATGTTGATAAACTCTGATACAATCTTCTCAGCAAGATTCGGAAAACGCCGGAAAGCAGTGCAAATTTTCCCAATCAAAGCGAAGTTACTTAAGCCCGTTGTATGAGCATCAATGAGGTCTTCAGTAGAGTAGATATCTTCAAACATTTTATCAATTTCCTGCTCTGGCAAGAGTTCTAAATGCCGAATTGGTGAGCCATAGTGAGAATTAAGCAGTGTATCATGGATGTAGAAAAATTCTTGACGAAGTAGCTGCACTAAGGCTTCGGCTCTCATAAATTCAAGAAGACTTATTTCTGCTGGAACATTGAGGGGGATTTCTTTTTCATCAAAAATAGCCTTCTCCCTCTGACGTTCGGCAACAATGCGGTCGGGGGAGCCATTTTTACCGTTGATTGTCCAAACTTTTTCAGCAATAAAATCTTCTCCAATCTCTCCTTTCCAACGATAATCACCAAACTTGAGTGTTGAGCATTCAAGACACCAAGAGCAGTGCTTTTGTATATCTCCCAAAGCAATACGCTTAATCGTTTTAATCGCATCCAGAATCTGTGTCTTACCGACTCCTGAAACCCCTACGAGCAAGGTAAAGTCATCAAAAGTCGTCTTCTCAAGCCGCCAATTACGGGCTTTGTCGTGAAATTCGATAGAGTTTATACGCATTGTCATTGTCAAAAAGTTGTGAGCAAAAATAACATTACACGGCGTTTTAACGCCGCCCTAGCTTAATCGGCACTTCAGAGTAAGCCCCGATAATATTCGATCGCATATAACTTCCTTTGGAACTTGATTTCATCAGCCCTTCATACTCTTCTTTGTCCACGCCGCTATAACACCACACTTTGCCGGAATTATAGAGAACATCCAATTCTTTCGTTTTTGCATTATAGCGCACCGCCTGAATCATGCTGGAATCAACAGGAATTAAAGCATTTGGGTCTGGCATGGAAGCCGATTTTTTCGTTGATGCCGTCTTCTTCGCCGATGCTGCCTTCGAGGAAGCCGATTTCTTCTGTGGCTTCGAGACTTCAATTTCGTCCTCATCCTCGCCGTCATATTCTCCATCGTCGTCATTGCCAAGTTCTTTTTTCACCGCTCGCTCAACATCCTCGAAAAGCGCGTTAATGCTCGGATACGAGGATTTTCCTTCCCAGACCAATCCCCCTTCATCCAGCACACGTGCCATCGAGCGGCTCATATCGTCTTGACCAAGTTCTATCCAGCCTGTTGTATCAATCCATTCTGCAATAGCAGGATAAAGGTCTTCAAATTGTTGAGATTTTGCTGTTGATTTTGCCATAATGATTCACTGTGAAAAAATTATGAAAACGGTAGAGTAATGTTGACTGTATCAAGCCAGTTGGCACGTCGTATGACCCTTCGCGCCGCAGCATTTTTTGAACTTTTTCTTACCATCCAATGGGCATGGATCATTGCGTCCTATCTTCGCTTCTGTGCGCACAAGTGTTGTGCTGTGGGGATTTTTCTTTACCAAATCCTGAGGAATCGTCTCCCGTGGATCTTCTCGGAAGAGTTCGTCAAGATTCGGTGTAAATGGGGTATCTATCCAATCATAAATTTCTTCAAGCGATTGAATTGGAAGCAATTCTACGGAGTTTACCGCAGACATAGGATTGTCGAGGTCTTCGCGGACGGATTCAATCGTGGTGATACCCGGAAATGCCTTCCCAGATGCCCACAGCAATTCAATTTCCTCGCGGAGTTCGGTATAGCCCTGAAACGCTAGTTGGCTTGCGATCATTGCCGGCACATCTTCGTCGCCCTCGGCTACCAAAAAGCCGCGTTTACCATAGATATACTCCTCTGGAATGTCAAGAATCTGATGCTTATCAGAGCGGAGATAGGCGCGAAAAAACTCCACAATTCCGGGGCGATGCTCAGGGAACAGATGACCTATCCAGCCCAGTCCCGAAGCAATAGTTGACCTCTGAGCCGACCACAATGTCTCGTCCCAAATACTCTCCTGCAATTTTCCGATAGAAGTTTGCCCGCAATACGCATAATAATGTTCCGCGACAGTAAAAGCCGTATCACCAAGCCAATACTCAGTAAGTTCTTCATTCGATAAAAACCGCAAAATAGCGTCAAAACTTGATGTTGCGCGGAGTTCTGCCAACATTATCAGTGCATGGAGCGGTGCTTCGTTGTACGCATCCTCCTCAAGCTCCGCCAGCGCAAAATCATCGTGATGCTCATCGGTAAAAGCCAAAACCTGCTCCAAATCAGGAATGAGTGCTTCTCCGATAGCAAGAATTTCTCGTATTCGTGCGACATCGGTGGGGTTTGTCGAAAGGGTGTAGAGTTCAGCAACTTCTTTATTGTTGAACGTTGGAAGTGGAAAGGAAAGTGCCATAATCAAAGGAAAAAAGTGGGAAGGAAATGTTTCGCAATGGTAAGAGGCGAACTGCGTTCGCACTCCTGTTGGGTGATGCTTGTGTTGAGGACACTGGTTCTCAGCGTCCGTTTGTGATATATTCGATTGCTCGTTCAATAATCGCATCCCTGCTGCGGTCTGCAAGATTCATGGTGACTTTGATATCCACCGGAACGCCCCACTCGAAATTATAGCCGATAGCCCAGTCTGCATCATAGTTTGCGCGAGGAGCGACTGCTAACGCTTGTTCGTGGGTGATGCGTCCTGCGGGGATGAACGTCTTTGTGCCGGAAAAACGGTACGTCCACGCATTGGGTAATTGCGCATCAATCGGCAAGCCGCTTCCACCGCCCGTGTGGTCGCCCACAAGCCGCACGTGGTCAAATTCCGGCGCTTTCATCATTGCAGGAAAAAACGAGGCGGCGCTATACGATTGACGATTCGTCAAAATAGCAACACGTTTGTCAACAAATCGGAAAGGGGCGTTTGCTGCTGATGTGTCAGGACGAATAGCGAGAGTCGAAGGTTTATCGTAATCATTCACACCTGCTCCATTTTTAATGAGTTCTACCAATAATTCCGACCGACCTTTTGCCAGACGTGCCGCCAAGAACGTTGCATTGGACAACGAACCGCCGCCATTATTCCGAATATCGAAAATCATCCCTTCGACGTTTTCTTGGCGAAAACGCCGCATGATAAAATTCCACGAAGCTGTGTCAATAGGCGATGCAAAACTTGTGTACAACACATAGCCATACTTCCTGCCGTTCCGCTCTACAATCGCGTTGGTCAGTGAACCAGAAATAAACTCTTGATTGCGCAAATAGACGCGGCTCAAAATTTCCCGGTCAAAATTTGCCGAGTCGTTGAAAAATGGACGCGCACGAGAAATATTAAATTGCGAAAATAAATTCGTATGGTCGTCCTGCAATTCAATCAACATTGCCGCCAGAACATCAAACAGTTCTTGGTCGCTGCGGGCAGCAATGGCGCGGTCTCTGTACTTGAGTCGCTGTGCATTCCAGTCAATACGCTTAAAAGTGAAGAAGGTATATTTTTCATTCACCGTGTTCCACATCGAATCAAAAATGGCAGCATTATCCGTTGCCGTCGCTGGAGTCATCAAGATCTGTTCGCACGAAACAAGGAATGATGCGGTGATGAAGAGTAAAAAGCAAAAAATCTTATTCATGACATAAAAGCAAAAGTTATTGGGGGTATGATTGTGAAAGAATCATTACTGCAAGCGCACCTGCAACGATAGTGTGAGAGCCTGTCGTGCTGCCTGAACACGATTAAAGCGGTTGTAATCGTAAAAATCCCATGCGTATGTGAGTGACAGCCAATTGCCCGTCGAGAGCATATAATCAAGGCTTGTGCGCCATAAAATTTGCGGAAATGTCAAAATACTTGCGCCTTGTGTGTCAAAATTGGTAAAGGTATTGCTATTCGATGCTGCGACTCTTAACGATGTTGAGTAGTACGGACGCGCAACTATGCCGCCAAGCGGTAGCATCACTTGGCTTGTGCCGCGCCATTGCTTGCCAAAAAGCGTAAAATCCTGCTCCAATCGTGCCATTGCGCCCAGGGAAGCATAAAAATCAAACGCTGTTGCGCTATTTCCAAAGGTGGTATTGACTTTGATATTGAGCAAAATATTGAGTATTGGTCCGGCAAAAAGGCGCGTCAAATGGTCTTCGCGGTGGAGGAGTTCAAACCCAACTGCCGAGAGAGTATTGGTCTGAATCGCACTAATCCCAGCACCCAGATTACGTTCACGCCCGACGTTTGGCGTAAGCAGCCCAAAGCCCGCATCGGTTGCTACTTGCACAAAAATTTCTCGTGAGTAAGCCCGCAATTCGCCCGTAAAACCGACAACCGCCCCGGTGTATCGTAGTGGCGAATGGACAGCATCTTGTTGTGTCGCCAAACCCAAAAGAGCGCCAAGGTGAAGAAAGGTTTGTTGCG
>JAAFHM010000599.1:0-540 GCA_013298375.1 Ignavibacteria bacterium
GAAATACCATGAGCGGCGTAATACTCGACACCGTTGGCTGAATCGAACCGATAGCAAAGAAGTGATTCACCGCAGACGGTACGGCACCTGCATTGGAGGTTATCGTCGTCATGGTGATATTATTGCCGCCAAACCCTGTGTATTGACCTGCTTGCGCTGGCACCGCCGAGCGTCCGATGATGTATGCCGACGACTAGCCCGATTCCGTCAGCGTTAGCGCCGAGCCGTTGAATACGCCCGAAACCGTCTGAAAGCGCCAGTTGCGCGGCGAAAGGAAGGACGACATTGTTGCATCAAACGTTGCTGCGCCCGCGTCGGCGACTTCTGCTTCAATCACCGGAGACGCGCCCGTGAGCGTGTTCACGAGCGTTGCCGGACGATACCCTGCTGCCGCGCCAATGGGAAACGCATAGTTCGTTCCCGGCGCGACAATACCGCCCGCCAAGCGCCGTTGGAGTTTACCGCGTACAAAACTATTTGCCGTACCGTTCAAAATCACGCCCACCGCCGTTCCCGCAGGGTCACCGGAGAAGATGCGCG
>JAAFHM010000599.1:550-3105 GCA_013298375.1 Ignavibacteria bacterium
ATGGTGTGGTTTCCGGCGCGGTTCACCGTAAAATTATTCAGCGTGTTGTCTGTTGGGTCCATGCGGAGCGCCAGTGCGCCTGTGCCGCCAAGCGAGATAGATCCAGCATTTGCGCCATTCACACTGGCAATATTTGCCCCGCCGTTTTGATTCAGTGTTCCGTTTAATGACAACGTGTAATTTCCCGCATTACTAAGCACAAGACGTGATGCGGCATTGATACTTAAGTTCTGCTGAATAAGAGCATTTGCGCCAAGCGTAACAGGACTGGTATTGGAAACAAGCATTTGCTGGACGTTGGCGGTTTCCCGTGCGGTCGTGGTTTTAGCGGTCGTGCCGGAATATTCGAGAGTTGAACTCGCAACATAGTTTACATCGGATGCGCCTGTTACTTGTCCGCTATTTTGCAATTCTAAAAATGCGCCATTCTGCACGGTGAAACTCGTGCCGGATGGGTTGTTATTCACAATCGAACCACCCGTCGGAATACGAACCCGCGAAGAAGGAGACGCAATCGACATCGTTGCCGCAGCGCCTAAAGTGAGTGTGTTCGCACCAACAATAAAGGTTCCCGTTGTCGTGCCAACGGTCATCGTATTGTTCACCGTCGTATTCACATCAAGCGTTCCTGAATAGACCGTCAATGAGCCAATCGGCATCGTCACGGCAGGTTTGCCTGCGACTGCGGCAAAGCGTGTATTGAGGGTGGGAGAGGCTCCTCCCGAAAAAGAGTAATTTGCTCCCGCAGTATACGTTACATTCGTCATTTGTACCGCGCCTTGCCCAAGGGCATTCCCATTGATACCATCCGCACGCTCGGTTGCAAGCGTTCCCGAAGCAGCAATGACGAGATTTCCTGCGCCATTGACGTAGCTTTGGGAAGTATTGAGTGTACCACTTACTTGCAATGTTCCTGCTGCTTGGCTAAGAACCACCCTATTTCCAAGGTTAAGGGAGTTTCCAAATGCAATTTGAGTACCGCCGCTTCCTACCACGAGTGTTTGTACGGATCCGGCATCAAATTTAACATCTCCGCCGATAATAAGTTGCTGAATCGTTTCCGACGCAACATTCGTCGGTGTGTGCGTTCCGGCGTTAAAGCGGAGTACATCTGTCGCAGCGGGAACGGTGCGATATACGGGTCCTGGTAATGCAGCCCAATTCAACCCATTAGTCCACGACGCACCAGGCACTCCAACCCAATCAAATATTGCTGGACCCTGCCCCACAAGGAAATGCCCCGTGCCGGACACCGCTCCTGAACTTGTCAAACCCGTGGCAAATGATGATGTGATGTTGTTGTATGTGCCATTCGCCAAAGCAGGGTTCCCACCGATAGTGTTGATTCCCGTGAGTACAGGGGCGGTGCGCTCTAGATACACACCGCCACTAGTGTAGTTGCCGCTTACTTGCGTCATTTGCCAATACTCTGTATTGGAAAGCGCCGAGATATTTGTTCCTGCCACGCCCATTGCATTGGCGGTGAAGGCTTCCATTTCCACAATCGGTCCCGTAGCGCCTGTGGTTGGGTTCAAAATCCGAAACGGAAGCCGCGTTGTGCCTTTACCTACGGTGTAGTAATACGTTTCCGCCGGAGCCAATAAATTTGCCGCCATCTGACGACGAAGCGGTCCATCCACATAGCCCGTGCCGCCCGACGCGACTGCCGTTTGGAGCGGATTACTCACGAGCAGGAAGTTCGCACCCGATGTCGTGATGCGTCCGCCTGTGAGCGTGAGTGTGCTGGTGGCGGAGAGCGTTTTGGCGTTGTTGAGCGTAATGCTGTTTGCTACGCCTGCGCGGTTCACAATCAAACTCCCCACCATTGCGGGCGGAAACTCCACATCATTCGTGGTCTTAGCAGCAGCGCCCATGTATTCGAGCATGGATTTTTCATTGGTGTAGAAAACAGCATTGCCCGTAACTGCTCCGGCATCGGTCAGACGGAGCTTGCCGCCTGTTGCGCCGCCTTCGAGGGCGAGACTGCCGTTGTTTATCAGCCCGACATTGGTCATGCCCAGTGTCGCGCCGTCTTTGACCAGCATTTCCACACCCGAGCCCAGAGTAAAGCCAGCTACAGCAGAGGCTACGCTAGGGGAATTCACCGTAAAACTTGAGGCGGTATTGAGAAAATCCAATGCAGCAACGGGTCCCGGACGTTGCCACGAGCCGGGCAGGTTTGCATTGCCGGCATTGTAGGTGTATCGGTAAAAATCAATTTTTCGCACACAATTTGCGGAGGCAATCTCTCCCAAATAGATTTGGTCGGAAGCATTATCGTACCAGATACCGTGCGGTTTCGCAATTTGAGCGGTAGCTGGCGGTCCGTCAAGTGTAATAGCAGTTCCATTACCGGTAACCGTCGTTACCATCCCCGTTGCTTTGGAAATACGCCGCACTCTTGCATTGTCAGTATCGGCAACATAAAGATTCCCCGCAGCATCCAAGACAATACCGCCCGGAGCATTGAACCGAGCCGATAAACCTGCACCATCAAGATGTCCCATAACTGACCCCGCAATGGTCGTTACCACGCCCGTTGCAATCACTATTTT
>JAAFHM010000646.1 GCA_013298375.1 Ignavibacteria bacterium
GAGATCAAAGGATTTTCCCGAGGTATTTTTATTTATCATGACCTCTTTCAGCTGTTCCTGAGCTGCCACCTCGAATTGACCGTGCATCAAAACCACCACCGAGTACACCGGGTTCATCGTTGCCATCACGTAATTCATCTTCAGTCAACAGCACCGGCACTTTAGGTCGGTCAGCGCAGGAAAGACTCTTCGGCAACAAGTCGCTGACGGGTGATGACCAGCAAGACGATCTTTACAGCGCTACCAACAAGCTATTGAATACTCTCGAGCCTAAAAAGATGCCAAGCATTGGCAGCAACGGCAATTCCTTGGAAAGACGTGACTTGATTCACAATCACCATCATCACCAACATCCAAATCAACAGAATTCTCTAGATCGACCAAATGGTGGGCAAAAGAATGGTTCAAGCTACGACAGCGTGTCGAGCTATGATTCTTACAACACAAATCAAGCCCAGCAAGCCATCACGACTTCAACGTCGTCTCTGCAAAACCGACTTGGGCCAAATGCACCCGACGACCTCAAATCTGTTCCGAGCGTCAATCGTTCCTCGATTGCAAACTCACAAGACTACGCGACGAATCTACCGAGAAATTCCATGCATGAACGTGATTACAGTTTCAATGGAAACTCAAGCATGCACGATCCGATGGCAGCACCAAGAAATGGAGGAAATCTTCCACAACGTCCAACAAATCTTCTCATTGAAAGTCCGAGAAAACCTCAAACGATTGAGACGAAAACGGACTATGGAAAATATAGGTAGGAAAGCAAACATTGCGACATTGAATGCATAATGAAAGTGATGTAAAATCTTTTTTGCCTTCTTATCTCTCTTTTTTCACCTTGTTCATTCACTTGAAAAGAATTTACCAACTTCCCACACATTCTGCTACATGTAGAAAACATTCAAATCCCCAGACCATGATACATTATAAAACATGTCCAATAAGACGACGAGTCGTCACTCCACCTCAAGCTCCAAAGCTCCTTAAAGCCAATCTCTTGACTTCATCATATAATACATTGGTTTAAGTTTTGTCACTCTCCATCTCTTTATCTGCTCCCCGTTGTGCCCTATTTCACTCGCCCGACTGCACATGAGACACGCTATTAAGTTTTTTATTTGTTGATCATCCCAGTAGAAACAATTCAGCTACACAAGCCGATTACATTAAGCCACCGAAAATTGCACAAGTTGGACCGCCAACCACGCAACCGCCACCGCCAAGCGCTTTCAAACCCGTTCCACCACCAAAACCCAAAAACTACCGTCCACCGATGCAGGGAACGAATGGAAATGGAAATCAATGGGAAAATGGGGTAAGTTTCAAGTGTGGACCAAGTGTGGACAGAAATTGGAAAAGTTTGAAGTGAAATTCGAATTTGATTGTTGAATTATCTACACAAAGCGATATCGAGACTGAAATTTGATTTTAATTGATAACAAGCTAATTGGGAGCTTTATTCGATAACAAATTAAGAGCTTTAGCCTGTTTAAAACTCTTGTTCAAACAGTTCAGATCACATAATCCATGTTTTCTGGTTCACTTATCTGCTCGAGCCTTTCCATTTATTTATTAAATCTTCTTTCTCTTTTTTCACAGGAACCCGTTTCACCTCGCTCGCCAAACGGCTTCTACTACCCGCCATCAACTCAACAGCCACCACCTCAAACTCATCAGCATTATCATCATCAAAGCATGACTAATGGCTCCGGTGGATCGTCGCACTATAGTCACCATCAGTTTGGTCCTAATCCACACTCGAATTACGGACAAGCTTTGCCGCCTCCACCTCACATGCAGTCGCCGATGTTTGGTAATGGCTATACGAATGGTAATCATCATCAGCCACATTATGGTAGTGGAAATTATTCACACAGAAATCATGGATTTGGTAAATAACACGCATACATCATATTAACATCAGAAATCATCTCATTAATCCAATTAATTTCCCAAAAAACACAACTCCACCGCACAATCGACCATAAACAAATTATTTATTTGCGCGATGGAAATTCTGTAAATTGAAATATCCGCGAGGAATGAGCTTTTCATCTAATTCACTGATTGCACAAAAGCCCAAAATATTGCCTCTAACAAAACACATCGCTGGGAATTAATTCACTCATTTACAAATCATGCGTGAAATTGCATAGACTAACACGAGCCATTTTCTCTATTTATTAGGTAACCTGCCAGCTCCATCACAGTACAGCATCGATCTAGCGAGCCGTGAACAACGAGGATCTGCGTTTGAGTTGTATCGAAAGCCACAAATCGGTGCACACAACATGAGGTGAGTTTGACTTTTCAAAAAAGCCTTTTCTCTATCTCTCTCTCTCTCTTCTGTCTTCCCTCGTCCTCCTTTGAGAATCCATGTAAAAGATTTAAAGAACCAGAAAATATTTCCAAAATTCATCTGTTTTCTCTGTTTTCCGCTCCTCCCTCGACCTAAGATTCCTCGACATTCTTGCATGCTTTAAATCCATTCCTCAAAATCTCAAAAGACGAAAATTCCCCCCCGAAAAAACCAAACCATGAGAACATTTTATTTAGTAACTAAGGAGTCAGAGATATCGCACTAACTTTTTTCCGGTTGGATCATTGTTGAATCATTCAAGATTAATTTTTATCGAGAAATAAGAAGAAAAAATTCCGAACGCACGTTTCCTTTTTATTTTCTTTTCCTGCTTTATTAGTAGAAAATTTTCTGCCATTCAATCACCACTGCAAAAAAAAAAGAAGCTTTTTCTTTTCTGTCTCTTTTC
>JAAFHM010000386.1 GCA_013298375.1 Ignavibacteria bacterium
GCGTGAGCGCAGCTTGTGGAGAGGCTTGAAGGCGCTTGCCAATGATATTGAGGAGTTGGTAATAGGCATTGATTGCTGATTTTGACGGAGTGCTTGTATTTGTGCTGCCGACAGCGTTTTCCAGTGTAAATTTTGCTCCATCGGCTGCTTGAGAAAATTGTTTATATCGCGTAGGGATAACACTCGAACTTTCACCAAAAAATATTGTCGAAAGTAAGGAAATATGCTGTTTGAATGGTGTTTTTACCAAACGAATAGTGAAGTTTTCAGCACTAAATTTGAGGTCTAATTTTCCACCAATATTGCGTGAAGACGAGTCTGCAAGCGATGTTTCGTCATCATCAAAAAAGATGGGGCGCAATTCACCAATTTTTGCCGTTAATTCCTTCTTCCGCGATTCCCGTGCTTCTGCAAGCGCACGGCGCGTCTGCTCTTGCGATTGCTTCAGGCTGTCGCTGTATCGCTGTTCGATTTCTTCTGCCGTTAATTCCGTCGTCCGGTACGGGGAAAATTTCAACGACGCGCCCAAACGCAAGGACGCAACACGCCATTCCACACCGCGTACAATCGAATGTAGAGGGTAAACGTAAAATGCCTCTAGCGTTGGCAATATCGTTCCCGGCTTATTCACCTGCAATTCCAAACTGACCCCGCCGACAAGCGCCGCTTGAAGCGCCGAAACGCCGGGAATCTCACCATTGCTGCCGTTGAAGGTAGTTTGTCCGTTTTGATAGGTAATATTGCTTGGCTCCAGAATACGCTCACGGTACTGATAGGAAGGCTGCAAGTATGTTCCCAGTTGAACACCAAGCGAAAGTGTGAGTCGCTTGAAATAACGCAGCGTGAGCATGGGTTCAACAGCAAGCGCAGAAAGTTTTGTCTCTAATTCATGCTGAATCACTGCGTCGCCGCCGACAATACTTTTGCGCTCTTGCGCTGCCAAATTCGCCCCTAAGCCGCTAAAATACGACACACGCCCACTTGCACTCAGGGTAAATGCGTCGTTCAGTTTCACAAGAGGATATTCCGCAAACGCGCTTATTCCCAAGCCTTGCGATGCCGCGCCGCCGTAGGGCTGCCGACAGCAACTTGCTATTCCCGGAATAGTATCAAAATTTGCACGATGTTGGTTGAAAAGATATGCTCCGCCAATACCGAAGCGGATTGCGGTGGTGTCAACTTGTGCAAGAAGGTGTGTTTGGGGCAAAACGCAATAACAACAAAGAACAGCGAATAAAGACAATGAGAGATTCCGCATACAATAATTCCAAAAAGTGAGCAATGCTATTTAAGAAACTCTCCCGCTAATCCATCGCTGCGGAGATAGTCTTTAAGCGCCTTCCAAGGCACAAATACTTCCAATGAACCTTCGGCATAGCTCGCCACAGCGTAGGGCGGGAAAATAAACGTGATTCCCGATGGGCGCATAACCCAAGACTGATACCCATTTCTCAGTCCATCGCGCAGGTCTTTGACTGAGCCATCCATAACGAATGAGGCTTGCCGCTTTCGTAATCCAGCAAAAAGTAATTCATTGATTTTTTTATAGTAAGCGGCTGTATCACTCGTGAAGAGTTCCTGCAATTTCACACGCTTCCAAGCATTCCCGCGCTTTTGCCACGTAATACCGTCGTAACCGTAGTTTCCATGCGCCCCGCCGCCATCGGTATAGGCGAGATTACTCATACTTACCCATGTGGGAGTGAGATGATATACGCCAACATCATTTGTTTCCGACAAGCGTTCTTCAGGCTTGAAGGATAAATCGTTCATTCCTTTGTATTCCTCAATGAGCGACTTTACCGAGACGACGGAAGAATCAAAGGAGGCTTTCATCCATCGTGCGAGGGAGTCATTCAAAACCGCGTATTCGGGCGAAACAAAAACGGGATACGCAGTGGAAACAACGAGTTTCGGGTGCTTCTTTTTTTCATAACGAGCCACAAGTCGCATGGTGCATGGAAAGGTCGTTTTTCCGTCTTGAGAAACCCACGAACCGGTGATTACGCCTTGCGCACGATCAAGTTTGCCGGTAATTTTTGCGGTGATTTTTTCTTTGTGGTCGGGGTTATAACTAAACTCTCCGGCGCTTGTCACCTCATTGATACTCACGCTGCCGTCTTTGGCAATTTTTCCTTTTATCTCGACAATTCCCACGCCGCCGTTGTAATGATATTTCCCTTCAATGGCAGCGCCGAGAAAGTTTATATCGCCCTGCAAAGCAATGATGCGGCTTTTGGCTTGGTCTTGCAACTCTCCCAGAAAACAATACATCGTGGAATCTTTGACCGAAAGAGGCGGCAAGGACTGTAATGATGAGCCTTGCGCCATTCCTTTAGGTTTGTCGCAAAAAAGTGCAAAACTGAAAAGCGCGATAACAAAAAAGCGGAACAGGAATAAACGCTGGTTATTTGGCATAATGATTTCCTTGAGAAATGATGAAGAAGGTGAATTTACGCAGCTTCGAGCGAAAATTCAAGAACAAACAAAACACTTTACGCCATAATCGCAAGCGGAAGCGCAAGAACAAATCGTGTTCCAACGTTCACTTCTGAAAAACACTGGAGTTTGCCGCCCAATTTTTGAGTAACCAAATTATAGACGATATTAAGCCCAAGACCCGTCCCACCTTGTTCACCGGGCTTTGTTGTGAAAAACGGGTCAAAGATACGTGGGAGAATTGCTTCAGGAATACCACGCCCATTATCTGCGAACTCAATGACGACTTCTGGGGTATCGTCTGCCTTGCCTTTGGACGGTTTGACAGTTATCGTCATTACTGCATCCGCTTGATAGTCTTCATACCCATGTTTCACAGAATTTTGCACAAGATTGGTGATGATTTGCGACAAAGCCCCCGGATAGCTTCGGAGAGAAATATCGCTTGGAGTGCTAACCATTATTTGCGCTCCTCTGCCCTTCAGCATTGGTTGGAGACTAGTGACGATTTCATAGAGATATTGCCCCAAATTGAATTCGCGCCGCTCATCGCTTGTCTGGTCAACGGCAACACGCTTAAAACTTTGGATTAAATCGGCGGCGCGTTGCATATTGCGTAAAGTCAGGTCAGCACCCATTTGTGCGGTTTCCAGATATGCTTCGAGTTCGCTTTTTTTCAAGCCGCCTTCGCCGTAGCGTTTGACAAAATCGGTGGTGCGAGTTTGTAGTGTCGAAGCGGCTGTCACGGCAACACCGATGGGCGTATTGAGTTCATGCGCCACTCCTGCGACGAGTGTCCCCAAGGAAGCCATTTTTTCGGCTTGCGCGAGTTGGGATTGGGTGCGGCGGAGGGTTTCAAGGTTTTCGTGGAGTTCGGTGTTGGTGAGTTGGATTTCTGCGGCTTGTGTATTGAGCGCATCATTCGCCTTTTTGCGCTGCGCATTGTTTCGTATCAGAACAACAACAATGATACCGACCAAGCATAAACCACCAAGTAAGGAATTTCGCACCAATGCTTGATTTTCTGCATCTTTTTTGAGGAGAAGTATCTCTTTATCTTTTTTATCGGTGTTGTATTTGGCTTCTCGGAAAGCCGCTTTTTTGCTATTCTCATCGTTCACAATGGAGTCCCGCAGTAGAACATAACTTTTGTATGCTTCAAAGGCGGCTTTGGAATCGCCTTGAGCATTATATGCCTCTGTTAATGCTTTTAGTGCATCGCGTTTTTCAGGTCGTGCACCAAGACTATCGGCTAGTTGAAAAGATTGGATTGCATAGCGAATTGCTTGAGAGTACTTCTGCCGTGCGGTAGATAATTCTGATAACACCCGTAACGCATATGCCACTCTACCTTGCATTCCTAAGTCTTGAAATATCTTACACGCCTCTTGCGATGCTTGCCCTCCCTTATCATATTCCTTCAGATGTATGTATGATTCACCAATATTTATCAGATCCATTCCCATACCAAGTTGGTTATTCATTTTTTTATTTATCTCATGGGAACGAGAAAAATGGGTGATAGCAGAATCATAACGATGCTGTTGCATAAAATTATCGCCAATATTGTTCAGCTGAATTCCTTCACGTCGATTATCTCCCGAAGCCTGTGCAAGTAGAAGCGATTTACTGAAATATTCGTATGCCCTACTATATTGTCGAGTAAAGCTATATACTGTTCCTATTCGATTGAACGTCGCAGCAAGCCCGATTGTATCTTGTATTTCTTCTTGCAAAGCAAGTGCTTTGAAGAGAATATCCAGCGCGGCATCGTAGTTGCCTTGTCGCCAAAATGAGGTTCCAATATTTGTGAATGCTCGTGCAAGATTCAATGTGTCGTTTATTGACTCAGCAATTCTTACCGCTTCTTCCGCAGCTTGAATACCAGCAGAATAATTATCTTGTGCATTATAGGTGTGTGAGATTCGATTAAGCGATAACGCAATCCCAACACTATCTTTCAAAGAAAGTGCTAGAGAATAGGCTTTTGTAGCTGTTGCACGGGATATTGCGGGAGCATCTATCTCCGCAGCCAAAGAATTCAAGGCTTGTACTTTGATTCTGCCGTTACTTACACTTTCTAAAACACGTTGCAACGAATCAATCTTCACCGTTTGCGCCTGAATTAAGGCAAATGAAAATATCCCAACCAAGCACATAACGACGATGCACCTAGAAAAGCGATATGTTCTGCCTTGTTGCATAACGTCTCCGAACAGTATGTTTATCAAGTTTTTTCGTAATTTAGCCATGAAGATTTTTTCTCCACAAAATAATGTATGCCATGACCGACCAAGAACTCAAAGACCTCGTCGCCAGCCTCGTTGTCGATTCAGCAAGACGTGATGCTGAAGCCGCCAAACGTGCTGCCGAAACCGATCAAATCATCCGCGAATTAGGCAAGCAAATCGGTGGTCTCAACAATAAATTCGGCACCTTCACCGAAGGTCTTGC
>JAAFHM010000329.1 GCA_013298375.1 Ignavibacteria bacterium
ATGGTAAGTGTTGCGACGCGATTACCCGTGCCGGAGGCTGATGTTGTCGGGATAAACCGAATACCCAAAGCTAACGATGCGCCCGGTGCAATACTCGCTGTGGTGGGAGGCGCAATAAAGCTAAACTCTGCCGCGTTTGCACCACTAAATGGGGTTGCCGTTGGCGCGAGAACGATAGGCTGATTGCCATTGTTGCGCACAACAACGGTGCGGGTCGTTGCAAGAGCCGTTACGCCAAAATCCACCGCCGTTGAAGCGGTTAATTGCGGCTCATTCACGATGACTGGCGTGTTATATGCCAGTGAAATGCGCTCGTAGTTGATGTAGGTTCCGCTTCGGAAAGTTACTAAAAAGTCCGAGCGGCGTAAGCCCGTACCTGCGGCGGCAGATGGTTGAAGTTGTACCAAAAACTCCGCGCCGCGCTGTTGCATCGTGTTGATGTCGCCAACGTTGATGGTGCTTGCGCCCACAGGCAAAGCACGTCCGTCAATCGGCGTAAGCGAAACAGTGGTGTTGGTGGCGTTGGAGAGAAAATTTTGTACTGTCAAAATCAAGCGAACAGGTTGAAATGCAGTAATCAAGCCATTATTTGCGCTAACACTAGTGCTGACAATGCTCAAGCCCGGAACGACGTTTGGTCCTTGGTTGAGGGGATTATTCATCGTCAAAGCGCGATACGCATTCAAGCGCCCGTAGAAAGACGGGTTGCGCTCGGCAAGCCCTAGGCTTGGTGCAAGCGTATTATCGGACGTGCTGCGAAGTTGCTGTACGATTTGGCGCGGTGTCCAGCTTGGTCGCTGAGAACGCAGCAATCCGGCAACACCAGCAACAATCGGCGATGCCATCGACGTACCAGTCAAAAACTGATATTGATTGTCGCTAAAGCTACTTGTGGTTTGTGTTCCAGGTGCAAAGATACCCGTTTTGATGCCAAAATTCGACGAGCCAGAAATACCATCGGTGATGGTGGAATTACCAACAGGGAAGACGTTATCGTATGAAGCGGGGTAGTTGAAATCGTCCATCAACGAACCATCGTTCCCGGCGCTTGAAACGTAGAGTGTTCCCCGCGCCGTGCCGGAATTGAGGACATTTTGAGTAAAGGCAGAAAAATTAGCAAAGGGAACGCCGCCACGACTGCCAAAACTCATATTGACAACGCTCACACCCATATCTGCCATATAATTCATTGCCTCTGCCGAGCGGAGTAATCCGTTAAGTAATGAGTCTTCCGACATGAGTTTGACAGGATAAAACAGACAGCTTGGGCAAGCGCCAGAAACTCCGAGACCATTGTTTGTTGCTGCGGCGGCGGCTCCGGCGACGTGTGTGCCGTGATTCGATGTACCATCACCTAAACCCAAATTGCGCCCCAAGGTACGGCGTAGTTTGGGATCGTTATCGTCACGATAGACCCCCCCAGCTGCTTCTGCTTGATTGAGGGTGTTGGCAAAGTCCCAACCGCGCCAGTCGTCGATTCTACCGTTGTTGTCGTCGTCAATGCCATTGGTGCGTTTGTCTCTGCCACTGGCATCATTGCCTGTTTCGCCAGGGTTGTTCCAGAGTTTTGGTGCAAGGTCTTGATGCTCATAATCCACGCCGGAATCAATAATACCGAGAACCACCGACGCAGAACCGGTTGTTACGCCCCAAGCACGCTCGGCATCAATGCGTTGCCATTCGTATTGTTGTCTAAACAACGGATCGTTAGGAGTAAAGCGTGTGGCAGTGGTATCGTTGTCGAGGTACATGGTATAGATTGGTTCGGCGTACTCCACATCCGGCAATTCCACGAGTTCGCGGCACACATCGAATACGTCCGTATTGTCGTCATAGCGCACGGAATAGACATTTTGCAAGCCTTCGGTATCGGCTGATTGCAAATTACCCTTACGAAGATTCGGCAAGGTTTGTGCAATTGCCCGCAATCCATGTTTTTGCAAAAGTGTCATCGCAGGTGATGACTGCAAACTTGCCCCGCCTTTCCCCAGCGAAAGCGACTCGCGGGTCTTGACGTAGAGCCTTTTCTCCAGATACGTGCCTTTGGGAGTGCGATAAATCGGATAAAACCTCGCCGATGAAAACGTGCCATCGGGCTGGCGTTTTCCGGGAAAAAAGATGGTGTAGGCATACTCTCCGCTTTGTGACGACGCATTGAGGCTTTGTGCAAGAGCATCATGCTCAAAAAACACGCCAAGCATCATCACAAGCAGAATCCGCAACAGGACAGAATACTTCATTGAACAACCTTGAAAAAAACGGATGAAAAGAAAAAGTGAATTGAACGTCGATAATGGCGATATTGAATTTCAAGTTTGCTTCATCTTCAGTTTATGGTACGATTTTTGAAAATAAAAACATGAATACTGGATTGTGACTGATTTTGTGGAATAAATCCATAAAAATCGGTAATTTCCGGCTGTACTGTCTCATTTACTGTCTCAAAAGACTATCGTTATGCTTTCCCTCCGAATCATCCTGCTTGTTATACTCAACATTAGCAGAAACTGCATACGCAGCAGCTATTCGACGGCAGCCTATCTGCTCTCCTCAGCCGCCGGGCAGGAAGAGTCCTTCAACTTTTTTCAGTATATCAGACGAAAAGAGTCTTTTTTTCGTGTCTTATCTGGAATCGGGGCGACACGCGGCGGCACAACCGCCCATTTCGCTCTGTCTATTACTGTTGCGCTTTGCGTCCTCTTTCTCTGTACAGGTCGTGTTTTGGCGGTGGATTATTTTTATCAGTCCGGCGACCCGACCGTTTTGGCGAACTGGAATACGTTGCTTGGCGGCGGCGGCGCTACGCCGGGAAATTTCACGACACTTGCCGATAGATTCTTAATTCCAAATGGCAAAACGGTTGTACTTACCTCGAATTTTTCCATCGGACCCGGCGTGACGCTCCAAGTCCAAACAGGCGGAACGCTGAACGGGCAGACCTTTACATTTGCGGGTGGTGGCGATATTGACGTTCAAGCCGGAGCAACGCTCATCTCTGCTCATGCAAGCGGCATCAATGGTGGTATCATTCAAAATTTTGGCGCACGCACCTACAACGCAACGGTGAACTACACGTTTAATGCTGCCGTCCTCACGCAAAATGCTGGCTTATTGCCAGGCACTCCCATCACCAATGCCCAATCTATAACACTCAACAACCAAAATGCCCCGACTGCCGGAACACTCGTCATGGATAACGGCATGACGCTCACCGGAGCCGTGACTATACAGCGCGGAACACTTGATTGCGGCACGGGGCTAAATCATTCGTTTAATGGCGGCGCAAATAGCGTTGTTCTTTCTCCCGGAACAATTTTTCTTCGTCGAAGTGGCACTATTACGGCGGCTGCGGGAACATTTCAGTATCAAACCGGAACGCCGAATGCGCAACTGCACTATAACGCTATGGCAACGATCACCGCAGGCAATGAATACGCTGCCACTATGCCTGGCGATGTCCAAATATTCACGGGAACATCGCTTCAACTTGCCAATGCAGTTACCGCAAACGGCGCATTAACGAACAATGGCGTACTCAATCTTGCGGGTTTTACGCTCACACAAAATGGTTCATTTACCGCAGGAGCAGCTTCAACGGTGAACTTGAATGCTGGTTCGCTTGTCTGGAATGGTGCTATTGCGCTGACCGCGGGGGCGCAATTTCAGGATAACTCCGGTGGCGGCGGTGGAAGCCTCACACTTGCCGGAACAGGAAGCATTACGGGTGAATTTTTGTGGCAAGGGGGCATCAATAATCTCGGTACACTGACGCTGAACCGAGCAAATGCAACACTGACGAGTTCTGCCGCGTTGCCCATTTCAACACTCTTATCGTTGCAGCAAGGTTTTTTACAGGTTTCGCAAGTACGCATCGAAAGTGCGCTGTCGAATGCTGTGCAGGGCGGCTCTGTGTCATCTTTTGTTATCGGACAGCTTCTTCGCCGTGTGGGGGCAAATTTGAACGGCTCTCCGCCCTGTTTTTTTCCCGTTGGGCGCGTCGGTGACTATATGCCCATTAGTGTTTCGGATGCAGTCACAGGCGTTGGCAATCCTGGAATCATTGTTGAAGCGCGGAATGGGCTGTCAACGGGCGGTCTTGGGACGGGTGTTTCCTCGTTGAGCGCGATTTATTGGAATATTCAACCGGTGCTGGTTGGTGACTATTCACAAATTGCCTTACTTGCCGAGCGTACAGCCGCTCCATTACTCGTGTCTAGCTCTCGATTTGTTGGAGCAAATGCGACGAATGCGACATTTTCTCAGATAAATAGCGCCATTAGCGGAACATTTTTGCGCAGCGATAGATTCGCCGTGAGCGCTGCCGGACCTTCATTTTTCGCCATTGGCAATGCCACGCCGATTCCTGTTATCACCAGCTTCAGCCCCGTTACGGGCGGCAATGCAACCGTCGCAACAATCGTCGGTGCAAATCTTTCCAATGCCACATCGGTCTTTTTTGGCAATGTTCCGGCGCAAAGTTTTGAAGTGCTTTCGGCAAATGTGATTCGGGCAACGGTGAACAATGGCGAAACGGGCTTTATTCGTGTTGCGACGATTGGTGGAACGGCATTTGCTTCCACAACATTTGTTTATGCGCCGCCGCCGCAAATTACCGCCATTACGCCGCTTGCAGGTGGGTTTAATACGGTGGTAAATCTGCGCGGACGCAATCTTTCCTCAACAGCGTCGGTAACATTTGGCGGCAATGTGATACCTATTATTTTTCGCTCCGATACGCTCGTGCAGGTGCGTTGCCCAAACCGCGATGTGTCCGGCGCAATACGGCTTGGAACGCTGGGCGGTGTCGCTTCGACGACGAGCAATTTTAGTTTTCTTTTCCCGCCGACGATTAGCAACTTTACGCCGATAGTCGGCACAAAGTTTTCCGTTGTGACGATTACTGGCACAAATTTTAGTATTATTAACAGCGTCACCGTCGGTGGAGCGCAGGTACAGTCTGTGACCATCAATTCTCCAACACAAATCAGCGTTGCGCTATTGGATGGCGCGACGGGACCAATCGTCGTGCGGACTCCGGCGGGAGAAGCCACCACAACGACAAATTTCTTTTATGCACCTAGACCAACAATTACCGATGTTCTTTTCAATGGACTGCCCACACAGACCGCCGTTGCTGGTTCGACATTGCTTGTGCGCGGGAGAGATCTGCTTTTTGCGACTCGTGCAACGCTTGGCGTTGTGACGGCGGCAATCGTATCGGTGCTATCTTCAACCGAGATCACCATTCATTTGCCGCTAACAGGCGCAACGACGGCAAATCTCAGCATTGCCACGCCGGGCGGCACAACAACGGCATCAGTGCGGTTCGAGGTGCAGCCAGCCTTGGCGATTACGGATGTGTCGCCAACAATCGGCACAGCAGGGACTCTTGTGCAGATAACGGGAAGAAATTTTACCACCGGAACCGTTGTGAGTATTGCCGGAACAACCGCAAGCGGCGTATTGGTGCTTTCGACAACACAAATTCTTGCAGTTGTCGGAGCGCTGCCGCCTCGCACGACACGCGGCGCAATCATTGTTACCTCAACGCTCGGCACTGCCACGACGACCAATCAGTTTCTCGTTGCCTTTGCGCAACCCTTGATTACATCAATTACACCATTGAGCGCAACCTTTGGTTCGATTG
>JAAFHM010000213.1 GCA_013298375.1 Ignavibacteria bacterium
TCGCGCTGCTGGTAGCCGCCGCCTTGACGATTGTAATTATCACGATTGCCGTAGCTGCCGTAATTTCCCGTACTGCGATTGCCATAGTTATCGCTGCGGTTGCCGTAATTATCACGATTGCCGTAATTATCGCTGCGGTTACCGTAGTTATCGCGGTTGCCATAATTATCGCGGCTGCCGTAGTTGCTTTGTTGCGGGCGGTTATAGGTTCCGCCGCGATAGCCTTCGCTGTTGTAGTCGGTGGAATAGGTATTGCCGACATTCGTGCTGTACGTGGATCCCGGAGTGGCAGCGTTGCCAACGTTTCCAGAGACATCGCGTTGAGGGAAGCGTGGTGGTGCGCCGGAATTACCGGGGTTTTCGGCTTCATTGCCGGGCGAGGTGCGTTCCTCGTTATTCATAGAGCATTTCTCCTAGAAAAACAAAAAGTTGGTGGTAGAAAAAAATAAAATTCGTCATCTGCTTGCAATGCCTCAAGAAAAAATGAAGGCAACAATGGTTTGAATCCAAACCGAAGCGCCCGAAGCCTCACGCAGCAACCCAATCAAGCACTGATGGTCAGCGTGCGACTCTCCCTGTACGTTTTTGTCCGGCTCTTACCCCTCCGACCAAACGCCCATGGCGCAAAATTTCTCAATGCGCTTGTCAACAAGTTGGTGTATCGGCAGTTGCAGCAGTGTCTGAAGTTCGTTATGAAGTGTGGTACGAACAGTGTCGTAAATTTGTTGTGGATGTGCGTGTGCGCCGCCTATCGGCTCAGGAATAATGTGGTCAATAATACCAACGGCTTGTAAATCCGGCGCGGTTAACTTCAGTGCTTCGGCGGCTTGTTCTTTGTAATCCCAGCTTCTCCACAAAATGCTGGAGCAGGATTCGGGCGCGATAACCGAATACCAAGAATTTTCGAGCATCAAAATTCTGTCGCCAACCCCTATTCCCAGCGCTCCGCCGGATGCTCCTTCGCCGATAATGGTGATGATAACAGGCGTTTTGAGCGTAGCGAGAAGTTTCAAATTGCGGGCAATGGCTTCTGCTTGTCCGCGCTCCTCCGCGCCAACACCGGGATATGCCCCTTGTGTATCTAAAAGGCAAATAATAGGGCGATGAAAGCGTTCGGCAAGTTGAAACAGTCGATATGCCTTGCGGTAGCCCTCGGGGTCTGGCATACCGAAGTTACGAATAATATTTTGCTTGGTATCGCGCCCTTTTTGGTGTCCAATCACCATCACGGGCTTGCCTTCCAGACGAGCCAATCCGCCGACTATTGCAGGGTCATCGCGGAAGGTGCGGTCGCCGTGGAGTTCCGTAAATTCGGTGAAGACGTTTTCGCAGTAATCCAGTGTGTAGGGGCGCTGCGGATGCCGTGCAATCTGAACGCGCTGCCAGCGCGTGAGTTTGGAATACACATCAGCGCGAAGCTGCTCGACACGTGCTTGCAAGCTGTCTATTTCCAGCGCAATATCGGCAGCATTAGGCATAGCTCGCATTTCCGCAATTTTTTTTTCGAGTTCGACAATGGGTTTTTCAAATTCTAAAACTACCTTGGGCGCGGCTTTTGGTGCCGACGCATCACTCCTGAGGTCGTTGCTCATGACGTTTTACGCGAAAAAAGAGTGTTACAAGAATATCAACATCTAGCCACAGCGAATAATGACGCACATAAAATTCGTTCAAGCTTTGTATCGCTACTGCGGAAAGATGCTCGGGGTTGTGGACGTGCGCAAGTCCGGTTAATCCTATTTTCCCCAATCTCACGAAATTACCAGTGTTTATTGTGGTCGGCGATTCCTGTGCCGATGGTATTGAATATAAGCCAATGAGACTTTTGGTACCTCGAAGAACATCCAGAATGTGCTGAACACGATGACGAATGTGGTGCTGAGGTCTGCGCAAAATTACAACAGGCAAACCGATTGTCAAAATAAAAACAGCACCAATAATATCAATTATGCGTTTTGTTAGGCGATATTTCCACTGCGCAAGATTGTATTGTACCACAGGTGGGGCGCTCGCGGCAAATCCGCCCGTAATATTGCCCACATATTTCTCCACGATTCGTCCGGCAATGACTTCATCGTATTCCTGTGCAAAGCGAAATGTGGCTCGGTGCGCAACATTTGTGCCGCCAGATTGCGCGGCTTCCATGATATGCTGGACTATCTCGGCGCGTGGCAAAGCCGTATCGGTGATAATTACTTCATCAATGCGGTACTGCTCAATAATTTTTTTGAGATACGAAACATTGCCGATTATGGGAACAGACGAATGAGCGGAAAAACTATTTTCGTGCGTCGGCACGGTGGAAATAATACCTACCAATCGCGCACGGCTGCGCTTGCCGACGGAAGCGGCTCGCGGCACGTCTAACTGCTCAATAAGCTGGTCGGTTGCTGTGTTTTCGCCAATGAAGGCAATGCGCCTGTCGGAATCGCCACCGATGATTTTTTCGGCAAGCTCCGACAGAATACGCAAAAGCGAGGTCAACACAATGCCAATGCCGATAGTCAGCAGCAGAACGCCACGACTAAAAGCATAATCTTTGAAAAAATATGTGAGTGCTGAGAGTGCAAAAAAACTTATCATCAACCCCGAAAATGCCCGCCGAATGGAGGGTTTGGAATACGGCGAATATTCTCCGGCAGCCACCATCGAAAGCAGCGTCACAAGTGAAACACCAAAAAACACCGTCGGATACGCATAATCGGGAAAGCCGTAGAAACGCCCCTTCCAGAGCAGTGAACCCAAGAGCATCGCGGCATTCAGCGCCAACATATCACCAAGCGCGAAACCCGCTTCCAGCCTATATGCCGACAAGTACGCCAACGCCGAGCGCAGCGTAATTCCCATGCGTAAGAATATCAAAAATAGCCATGACGAGCCATAGTGCTTTTCGGCAAAAATTTCCATTGCCTCGTAAAAGTGCTTTATCTCGTTAATAGCGCTTCGGCGGGTGCTTTCGCCTTGGTAATGAATAATGGAAGTAGTGTGGAGATACGTGATTTTCCAGCCTGCTTGCTGAACGCGAAAGCACAAATCTAAATCCTCGCCATACATAAAAAACGCTTCGTCAAAGCCCTGAATCGCTGAGAGCGCCTCGTTCCGAATAAACATAAACGCACCACTTACGGCATCAACAGTGTAGGTTTCATCCTGACGACGAAATGTTTGATTGTACTGCGCAAAACGGGGCGATTGTGGGAACATCGCTTGCAAGCCAAAAACCTTGCAAAATGAAGCCCATGGCGTTGGAAAACCGCGCCGACAGGCGATTTGGAACGTTCCATCGGCATTCAATAATTTGCATCCCGCCAAGCCAACATCAGTACTTGCATCCATATACGCCAGCATAACCCGCATGGTATCTTCGCTGATGAGGGTATCGGGGTTCAAACACAAGACATATTCAGCCTTTTGAGCCAATGCCTCCCGAAAACCAACATTATTTGCTTTGCCAAATCCCAAATTTTCGCCTAGGCGCATAAACCGCACTCCGGGAAACATCGGCTCTGCGTAGTCAATCGAACCATCGGTGGAGTCATTATCAACCACAATAATTTCGGACTCAATCCCTGCAAGCGAGGCTTGAAGCGACGCAAGGCAGGAAACAAGCAAGTCTTTGACATTGTAATTGACGATAACAACAGCGATACGCATAGTGGCAATCGGCACGAAAGGTTAAAAAGGGAGGTCGTCTTGGGTTGGAGTGCTGACGGAAGAAGGTGCTTGTATTGGAGCGGCTTGCAGTGTGGTTACGCGCTGTTCGGCGTGTTGCAAAAAATCGCTACACTCTTTTGTCAGCGCCGTTCCCTCTTCATAGAGCGCCAAGAGTTCTTCCAATGGCGCATCTCCTCTATCAAGAAGCGCAACGATTTCTTCCAAACGCTCTAAGCGGCTTTCAAATGTTGGTTTTGTCGTTTTTTTCATGGTATTGGTCAAGGAAGAATACGGCTGGGAGCATTATTAACGTATGAGTGATTACCATTTACTCAGTTACTATGTTTGTCTTTTACCCATTTCGTGAAAGTATAACTCGTCTTTTGCAATATACGACATATTCCGAGTTCAACACAATACACAAAAATTGTGTGTTCAATAGTGATGGAATGCGGGAAAATTCACATTTTTGCGGGAAGAATCACCTGCACATTTTTTGAGTATTCGTTTGTATGCACCATAATTCTTCCCATCCTCAATCGTCGCTCAATGAGCAAGGAAGCGGCTTTCTGCCGACGGCAAAGCGCATTTGGCGCGTGTTGCGGCGGATTTTGCGCCGCGCCGATGAGCATCACATTTATCTTGCTGCGTCGGGTATTGCCTTCAATATTCTGATTTTTATCTTGCCTACAATGTTGGTGATGGTGTTTGTCATTGGTGTTTTTATGGATAGAGCGCTGGTAATATCGGCGATTGAGGACTTTTTGCTTGATGTGCTGCCGCCCGATGGTGGTTTGGATGTGGCAATAGACCTTGTAAAAAGCGAAATTAATAATGTCCTGCAAAATTCCGGCTCGGCGGCGTGGATTGGTATTCCGGCGCTATTTTGGGTATCGCTCGCGCTATTTGGTTCGATTCGCACGGCGCTCAATGCTGTTTTTGGTTTTCGGCAGGAAAAAACGTTTTGGGGTTCTATCGGACGTGATTCCTTACTTTTGACGCTGTTTGTCGGTGCGGTGCTGATGTCGAATACTGCACCCCGCATTGCATTGGGTGTTGCGGAATGGGCGACAACAACCGTTACAGGCGCTTTTTGGCTCAAATCGCTTGTCGCAACGCTGGTTTCTATGGTCATAGCATACATATTTTTTGTGTCGCTCTACAGTTTCACACCAAACCGTTTGCCACCTGTTTCCGTCATACTTTCGAGCGCACTCTTTAGCGTTATTTTCTGGCAATGCGCCCGCCTCGGCTTTGGATTTTATGTGAAATATTTTGCCAGCTACGGTAAAGTCTATGGCATTTACGGTGCTGCTGTCGCGGTTGCATTTTGGGTATATTACTCGGCGTTGCTGATTCTGTTTTCCGGCGAAATCGGTCAATATTGGTACGAATCGCGGCGGCGGCGCAAGCTGGAAGCCAAGCATGGCGGGGTATTCACCAAAACGGCGGATGTTTTGCCACGATAATTCCCAACGTAATTTCCCACAACGTTTTTTTTGATTTATCACTTTTACCATGCTTCTTCGCCTGATTTTTAGCCTTGTTGTCGGATTTGCCATTACCGTTTCTCTCGTCTCCGACGCGACTGCACAAAAAGCCCCAACCAGCGCATTAAAGCTACCGCGTGTCAAATATAGCGGTGGCGGCGATTGGTATAATGACCCTTCGGCAGAGGTCAATCTTTTGCGCTATTTTCAGGAGAAAACCGGCACCGATGCTGTTCCTGTCTTTGAGCCGGTGGATTTGTCGTCGGATAATATTTTTCTCTATCCTGTGCTGTTCCTCACCGGACACGGCACAGTGAATCTTTCCGACCGCGAATCGCGCAATCTTCGTGCGTATTTGCAGAATGGCGGTTTTCTCTACATTGACGACGATTTTGGCTTAGATGCTTCGATTCGTAAGGAAATGCTCAAAGTTTTTCCTGAACAAAAATTTGTAGAACTGCCCTTCGCACACGGTATTTATTCGTCGTTCTACAAGTTTCCTACGGGCGTTCCCAAAACGCACGAACACGACGGCAAGTTGCCACAAGGCTTCGGGCTGTTCCACAAAGGGCGTTTGTGCGTTTTCTACACCTACGAAAGTAATCCCAGTGACGGTTGGGCAGATGCAAGCGTCCACAACGACCCGCCTGAAAAACGCGAAGAAGCGTTGAAATTTGGGGTAAATATCCTCGTCTGGGCGCTTTCCCACTAATGTTTGCACTCACGAATTGATGAAAAACCACGTTCTTTATGCTCAACAGTATTCTCGCCGTTTTTCTCAAAGATATTCGTAGCGAAATCAAAACACGCTATGCCCTGAATGCCGTGCTGATGTTTGTCTTAACAGCAGTGGCAGTAATTGCGTTTAGTTCTGCGGGCGAAAAAATCACTAACGGCATTGCGGCATCAATGCTCTGGATTGTCTTGTTTTTCAGCGCCATGACGGGGTTGCAGAAAAGTTTTGTGAGCGAAGAAGAGCGTGGCACATCGTTGCTACTCAGTCTTCATGCGCCCTCGTTGGCAATTTACTTTGGCAAGTTGCTGTTTAATATGGTGCTGACTTCGCTGCTGTATGGCTTGGCAACGATAGCTTTTTTTGTATTTATCAACGATGTCGAAATTCGTTCGCCGCTCCTGTTTTGGACAAGTTTTCTGTTGGGAAGCCTCGCCACAGCAAGCGCAACAACGATTATTGCGGCAATTATTGCCAAAGCCAATACCAAAGCGGCGCTTTTTCCCGTGTTGTCGTTTCCGGTTCTGCTCCCGCTTATTCTTTCCGGCGTGGAAACCACCTACCAAGCGCTCTCCGGCGTAGCATTTGCCGAAGCACGAAATAATTTTCAGATTATCGGCGCATACACGGTTGTCGTCATTGCGGTATCCTTTATGCTTTTCGATTTCGTCTGGAAAGATTAGTCATCGGCAGCGCTTGATGAAAACCTGCTGCCAGATCATTTTGTTCAAACCTCAATATTCACTACAACCGATAATCGCCCACTTTTGCAAATGTTATGGAAAACAATCGCTCCGTTACGCACCGCTCTCAAGTCCGTGTTCGTTATGCTGATACCGACAAAATGAAAATTGTTTACAACGGCAACTACTTGATTTATTTTGAAATCGGGCGAACGGAACTTCTTCGTGCCTGTGGTCTTCCGTATGTCGGGCTTGAAAAGGCTGGTTTTTTGCTTCCCGTGCTGGAGGCGTATGCTCGTTACAAAATGCCCGCCGTTTATGATGATGTGCTGGATATTTACGCCACCTACACGCTGGAACGCGCACCAACGATTCGCATTGAATACGTGATTAAACGCGGCGAGGACGAGATTGTGAGCGGCTACACCCTGCACGCTTTTGTGACCGCCGACGCAATGAAACCCGTGCGCCCGCCGAAAATATTTTTTGATGCCATCGAAGCCACTATTGCCCGCGAAAGCGCTTCAGAACAAGCGTTGTAGTGCTTTATGCCGATTTGCATTTTTCTATCTGCGGAAATAGTCGTAATTTTGTGAAAATAACGTTACACCATGGCTTGGTATTTTTGTGACCTCATCGTCGTCCTCACCGCTTCCCTCCTCGCTTGTTAACACTCGCCCCGTCTTGTGGCGGCGCAACGTGAATGTTCTCTGGATAGCTTCATTTATCGCAATGGTCGGTATGAATGCGTGTTTGCCCTTTTTGCCGCTCTATGTCAGGGCGTTGGGCGTAACGGATTTTGCCGAGGCGCAGCGCTGGACGGGTTTGGTCTATGCGGGTGCTTTTATGCTGTCTATTTTTACCGTACCGCTCTGGGGAGCGCTTGGCGACAAGTACGGTAGGAAATTGATGATTATTCGCGCCATTTTTGGACTGACACTGGCAATGTTTTTGATGGGATTTGTGCAAAATGTGTGGCAACTCTTTATGTTGCGCCTGTTCCAAGGCGGTGTGAGCGGTTTTATTCCTGCCTCTATTTCTCTTGTCAGCACAAGCGCCCCTGAACACAAGCGGGGTTGGGCGATTAGCGTTATCCAAACCGCTATTTCTGCCGGAACCGTAATTGGTCCGCTTCTTGGCGGCGCGATTGCTGATGCCTTCGGTGTGCGAAGCCTGTTTTATCTGGTCTCGGCGTTGTGTTTTCTGAGTGGAATTGTGGTTGTGATGTACGTGGAAGAAGCACCCCGCGAAACTGATGAAAAGGCTGCGCCCACCTTGCAGGATACACTCCGTTTTGCGTGGGGAACGCCTATTTTGCGCGGAC
>JAAFHM010000124.1 GCA_013298375.1 Ignavibacteria bacterium
TACCGCTTGCCAGGCGGTGGGCAGGAAGGGCAACCAAGCAGCAGTGCGCCTGTGTGGGCAAGGAGTTTGTAGGTCGGCGTTTTGCAGCGTGGGCAGTTCACGGCATCGAAACGCTCGGTTATGCCGTCGAAGGTGATGGTGAGCGGTGTTGGGGCGAATGTTGCTTGTTTTGCCGAAGAGGTGAGTTCGGTCCGCAAAAAGAGGCGTGGAACTTGGACGTGGAGATAGTTCGTCAAGCGAATAAAAATGCGGAGAACCGACTTTTTGCGCACATCGTCAATGCGGGATGTTTCCTCGCGGTGCAGCGTGGCAACGCGGTTTTGGAGCGATACAATTTCTTCACGCAATTCTGCTTCCATCCGGGCAATTTCTTCGGGGCTATGCCCTTGCGCTTGTTTTGCCTGTGCAAGCGCTTTTGCTTGTGCTTTCGCCAGTGCTTTTGCTTGCGGGGTTTCCAGTGCCGTCACGGCTTTGCCTTTGCGCGTGGGCGGCTTTTTAGCGGGGGCTTCGGGAGTGGCGTGCAAGGCGGTGATTTTCTGTTGCGCCCGTTCGATGCGGCTTTGGAGTTCGTCGCGGAGGTCTTGAAAATAATTATTCATCCGGCGTGTTTGGCGAGCAACGCGGGATTCCATCTCGCTTCGCTTGCTATTTGCTTCTGCTGCCAATGTTCGCAAAATTCGCCCTCGCGCCAGTAAATACGCCTCGTGCAAGGGAATTTCCTCAGCCGAGGAATAAATTGCCGTTCGCTCTTCCGAAAGCGTGAAATCGCGCTCTGCCTCCGCCGATGCGTCTTTGAGTGCTGCGTCTAAATATCGCGTTTGCCGACCGTACACACGATCTATCGCCGCCATTGCCAAGCCTTGTTCTTTTTCGTCGCTCAAATAGGTGATTTCAAACCAAAACAGTGTATGCCGTGCGGTCATTGGGCGCACCGAATCAAGACGTAGAGCGGTCTCCGTCGGCAAGGCGATTTCCCGCTTGATGCGCTGTTCCCAATAGGCGCTGTTTTGCGAGGGCAGATGCGCTCCTTGCAAATACACCTCTGCCACCTGTCCTTGTTCGCGGGCTTTGAGCAAAAAGTCGTCTAAGGCAGCGCTGCCAAAGGTGAAAAATTGCGCGTTGGGGTGTTCCGCCAGTGCATCGGGGTCGAAGGTAAGGCGCATCGGCACAGGGTTTTCCGGCAACAGCACGTCAAAAACCTGCGGCTCGACTTCATCCCAAATGCCGCCAATGGCTTCAGTATAGGAAAAAAGGAACTGTTCTACGGGAGAATGCGTCATAGAAAAAGATGAAATATCAAGTATGAAGGTAGCTGGCTAGGTATTCCCGTGCTACGGCTGAAGAGTGCGAGAACGCTGCCGTAGTACGGATTACCCGGTCATAATTGAGTGTGTACTTTTGAGGACGGTCTTCCGGGAAAACCGTTCTACGCTTAGGAAAGCGTAGGACGGTTGCTTACATAGCCGATTATTCGGCACCAAAATTATCACCAAATAAGCGGTCTTCCAACGCTTTTTGCTGTAAATATGCTTCTTTTGCGGCAATGAGTTTGTTCCCCAGCGAGTCCAAGCGCTCGTGGAAATCGCCTGTGTCGCTGGATTGCGTCCATAAATCGGTGATAACGTCCTCAAATTCTTCGTCTTCGTCGAGGTTGCCTAAAATCATATCAATTTCGCCAATCACGAGTTCAAACATCGCAATTTTCGCTTCCAGCAAGTGCAGCAACGCCGATTCAAACGTGTTGGCGGCGGCAAGATTGAACACGTACACGTCCCGCACCTGACCAATACGGCTCAGGCGACCAATACGCTGTTCGATTTTCATCGGATTCCACGGCAAATCAAAATTGCAAATTGCGTTGCAAAATTGCAGGTTGCGTCCCTCGCTGCCCGCATCGGTACTGAGCAGAACGCGCACATCGCCACGAAATTGCCGAATTGCCTCTTCTTTCTGCAAACGCAGAAGTCCGCCGTGAAAGACCGCAACACTGATTCCCTCGCGCTCCAAGCGTTCTTGCAGCATATCCAAGGTATGGCGAAACTGCGTGAAGACGACCATTTTATCAGGAAAAGCCTTGATGATTTCTACTAAACGGTCTGCTTTTGCGCTGTGATGAAGATTTTTTGCGGTTTCTGCCATTGCCTTGAGGCGCTTGCGAACAGGCGCGGCAAGTTTTGTATCGGCGGCAAGTCGCTCCAATGTTCCTGCGGCGGCTTCTGCCGAACTGCCGATTTCACGCTGCAAGGTCAGCAAACTAATTTTTGCTAAACCCGTCTTGCCATCGGCTTTGGGGCTTGGTTCTTGGTTAGTAGTTGATTGGTCATCCGATTTTTGTTTGGCGGATTTTTTTGTGCTTGTGGCTTTGGTACTTGTTTCCTTGCTTCCTGTTTTGACTGTTGTAGTTTTTGTGCCAGCAATAGTTTTCGCTTTTGCTGTTTCTTTGGCTGCCTCTTTCGCTGCTTCCTTGGCGGCTTTGGCTTGTTCGGCTTCGGCTTTGGTATCCGCTTTGCTGCGGAGTTGTTCGATGATAAACCGCGAAACATCGTCGTAAAGGGCGCGTTCCGGCGGGGAAAGCGGAACGGATTCGGTGCGGGCGATGCGGCGCGTCATGGCGATACCAACGTTGGAGCGGCTATTGCGCACCATCACATCGGCAAGCAAGCCGTGAAGTTGTTCGATATTCCGGGGTTTGAGTTTGTCGGTTTTGTCCATGAATTGCTTTTGAAAAGCATTCGCGGTACTGAGCAAACCGGGTTGGAGCAACGTAACGAGATTGAACAGCTCTTCAAGGTTGTTCTGAACAGGCGTTGCGGTGAGCAGAAACATATATTTTTTCTGCAATTCGGCGGCAAATTTCCAAAGAAGCGTTGTGCGATTGCGAAAATGATGCACCTCGTCAATGATGACAATATCCCACTCTTGCTGCAAAATGGCGGTTTTGTAGGGGTCGCGCTTGGCGGTGTGGTAGGAACAGATGACGCGGTCGGTCGTCAAAAGCGGTTCTAAACCTTGCTCTTTGAACATGACGGTATCGTAGAGCAGAAATTCTAGACCAAATTTTTGATTCATTTCGCCATGCCATTGCGCCGTGAGCGAAGGCGGAGTCAGCACCAAGATACGCCGCGCCAAGCCTCGTGCAATCAGTTCCAGCGCCGCCATTCCTGCTTCGACGGTTTTGCCCAAGCCTACTTCATCACAAAACATTGCCCGTCCGCGAAAGCGCCGGAGAACGGTTTTGACGGTTTTGATTTGATGCTCCAAGGGGGTCATGTCGCGTATCATTGCCAAGCCAAGCAAATCCTCGAACCCCGCTACCATACTGAGTTGCGTTGCGCGGCTTTGAATCGCCCGAAGGTGGTCGTGCGGCGGAGTTCTTCGCCGAGCAGCACGAGGTCGTTGGTGTCGAACGTGATGGGCAATTCGGTATCGGTGGCAGGAACGGGAGCAGATGCGCTGGAAGCGCCATTCTGTGAGGCTTCGCGGCGAAGTTCGTAAGTGCAGGGCGCGAGACTGGTACAGACAAGCCAATAGCGGTCGGAGGGCTTGGGAGCAAGGGTGCGGATTTCCTCTGCCATGAGTAGCCCGTCGGAAGCGTCGTAAAGCAGCGAGGCAGGGTGTTTGCTGCCGAGCGCTTCCGCACTGAGATTGACGTTTGCTTCGTGCATGGCGAGAAAAGCATTTAAAGCAGGGTCGAGTCTGATAAAACCTTGTGCGGCGGCATGAAGAGCTTCAGCGCTCAGGTTAATGCGGTCTCCAAGAGATTGTTGGGCGGAATCGGCGTAGAATGTGGCTGCTTTCATGCGTTGACGGGGGCGGTGGGCGAAAAATGATTGAAGGGCGAATCGTGCAAAAATGCACAAATATTGGCTGGCGGCGAAAAAAATAGTACCGTTGTGTGCTTTTTATAGCGCATCAGGATTGATACCGAGTTCGCGGAGTTTGGCGGCGAGCGCGGCGGCGTAATTTTTTGTTGTATCAAGTTCAGCGCGAGTTTCACCGAGTTCAGCGCGAGTTTCGCCAAGTTTTGCGGTTGCCGCGCCCAATTGTGAACGAGTTTCGCCAAGTTGTGCTTGTGTTTCGTCAAGTTGTGCTTGTGTTTCGTCAAGTTCTGCACGTGTTCCATCCAACAAATGCTCTATTTTGGAATATTCCTCATAGTCCAGAAACGCCGTTCCATCAGGCTTCCAGAGGACGAGATCGCCGGAGGACATATCGAAGCGAATACCCAGTCGCGGGCTTCGCCAATCGTGCATATCGGGTATGATTTCCAATGCGTCATCCTGCTCTTGAAAACGCACAAAGCCGCTTAAAATCTTGCGTTCAATGTCGTAGAGATAATATTCCTGCACTCCGTAGCGCTCAAAAAACATTGCCTTTTGCGCCATTTCCGATGTTGTGTTGCTTTCGGAAAGAAATTCAAAGACGACTTGCGGCGCAATGCCGTCTTCGCGCCATTGCTGGTAGGATTTTCGCGCACCTTTCGGGCGACCCACAGCAACCATCACATCGGGTGCGAGGACAATTTTCGGTTTTCCTTTGACGGGATACCAAAATAAATCCGCCGCGACAAATACATCATCGCGGTCAGCAAAGACCGATTCCAAGCCGTGTTTGGTGGTGGTGATGCGTTCCCAGTGTTCGGTATTATTTGCCATCGGTAGTCCGTCGGAGTCGGGGTAGTAAATATTATCGGCGGAAGCCTCTTGCAGTGCCGAAACAATCGCGGTTTCCATATCGCTGCCTTGGAAAAAATGAGAAAAGTGCCACAACGAATATAGAGGAATTTTGGCGAAAAATCAAGGAGGATGAACGCATCGCCCGCTATGCCGTTGGAAAATATTTGATTGTTCAGAAAATTTTCCCTAAATTCGCGCCGTGATAATCAAAAACAGTCACAAAACGTGGGCTTGCCTTCAAACAAAGCACGTTTTTGGTGCGTTCCCAAGCAGTGTATTCCCTAACACGACAATCCTTGACATTCCCAAATCCTAGCGAAGAATTTTCCTTCTTATCATTTTTATTTTTCACTTTTCCGTAAAAACTATGTTGCAACGTGTAATGCGCGGAGCGTGTATTGGTACGCTTCTCGTCGTCTGTGGTCTTTGTTCTGTTGTCGGCGTTTCGGCACAGTCAACAATATTTGAAAAAAATGGCAAAAAAGGTCTTGTTCGCGCAAGCGATAACGCCATTATCGTTCAAGCAAAGTACGATGAAATTATCGTGTTTTCCAATGCGTGGCTCAAGGTCAAAGAAGGCGGCAAATTTGGTATGCTCATGCCCGACGGCACAGAAGCCGCCGCGCCGAAATATGACAATATTGAGCTTTATGGTAATGGAAAATACGAGGTAAAACTTGGCGGGAAAATGGGTATTCTGGACGGTCAAGGCAAAGAGATTGTTGCGCCAAAATACGATGAAATCATTATGGCGCAAGATGGTCGTGCGCAGGTGAAATTGAACGGCAAAATGGGCTTTATTGACGAAAAAGGCAAAGAGCTTGTTGCGCCAAAATACGATGCCGTGCAGATGATGAAAAATGGTCGTGTTCAGACCACTGACGCTGGTAAAATGGGCTACTTGGACGAAAAAGGTGTGGAAATTATTCCCGCAAAATTTGACGGTGTGAAATTCTTTTCCGTCGGCGCAAATGGTTATGCCGAAGTGAAATCGGGCGCGAAAATGGGCTTATTTACAACCACCGGAAAACAGCTTGTTCCGGCGGAATACGAATCGGTGAAATTGAGCGCGAATGACCGTATTGAAGTGAAAAATGCGGGAAAAATTGGCTATTACGATATGCAAAGCCATTTGCTTGTGCCGTGTAAGTACGATGCTATCTTGTTTGCCTTGGACGGACGCGCTCAGGTCAAAGCTGGCGGCAAGTTTGGTGCAATCGTGCCACAGGGTGCGGGCAAAGAATACAAGGAATTTTTAGAGCCAAAATACGACGATGTGAAAATGATGAAAGTCGTCGCGGCGGCAACGCTGGCGGGCAAAACTTCGTTCTGGACGGCGACGGGCGTGGAATATAGCGCAGTGGAAGAGCCGGTGAATAATCTGCTTCGTGCCAAACGTGGTGGAAAAACAGGCTTTCTGGACATGACGGGCAAAGAACTTATCACCGTGAAATACGATTCTCTTCAGGCATTCTCTGAAGGGCTTGCGCTGGCTCAAGCGGGCGGAAAATGGGGCTTTGTCGCATTTGATGGACAAGAAAAAGTTGCCCTGAAATACGATGTAGCCGAGACGATGAAAGGCGGCATGGCGCGTGTTGTGGCTGGCGGAAAATGGGGCTTGGTGAACAAGGACGGTTTGGAGACGATTGCGCCAAAATATGATTCGTTGCGTGTTTTTGTCGAGAATATTTCCCAAGCAAAACTCGCCGATAAATGGGGCTTTGTTGCTGCTGACGGTAAAGAACTTGTTGCACCAAAATATGATGCTGCCGATGCGCACGTTGAAGGTTTGGCGCGGGTTTCGGTTGGTGGCAAATTTGGCTATGTGGATAAAACGGGCGTAGAAATCGTGCCACCGCAATACGATGAAGCAGAGCCGTTCAAAGGCGGCGTGGCGAACGTGAAACTTGCCGGAAAAGCCATGATTATTGACATTACAGGAAAGGAGAAAAAATAATGAAAATGTTTATCAACGCCGCATCATTCCTGCTTTCGGCGACTATGCTTTGTGCGCAAGTTCCTCAAACGCCGGAAAAAGCGGAAAGCGCTCGCAAAAAAATTCAGGCACAAAAAATTGATAGCGTCATCGTCTGGGAATACGCGCTCAAGGGCAATAAACCGGAGAAAAAGGGCAGAATGGATATGCTCATTCGCTACGACAAAAACGGCAATAAAACGCTGGAAGGGCGCTACAATAAAGACGTTATTGACACAAAGCAAGAATTTACCTATAACGACAAAAATCAACTGGCAGAAACGACCAATTTCATGGAGTTTAATACGCCCGGTTTCACGTGGAAATACGCCTACGACGAGAAGGGACGCACTACCGAGGCGGCATACTCCAGCAATATGAGCAATTCCAGCCAACGCCAAACGTTTCATTACCGCGAGGGCTTGTTTACTGCCAACGATGGTGTTTTGACCGAAGTGAAATTCTACATTACAAAAGATAAAGTCGGCTACCGCGATGTGATCACCTACGACGACGCAACCAAGCGCCCTGCGAAGATGATACGCTTCCGCATTGACGACAGTATCGAGAAAAAAGAGGAATATAAGTACGATGCAAACGGTAACATCACGGAAATAGCGCTCTTTGGTGGTATGGAGTTTGACGAAAAAACGGCGAAACTTCAGTCCAAAAAAGTATTCACCTACGATGCGAATGGCAACATTACTAGCGAAACCGAAAGCAACGCGAAGAATGTGATTGCGTCCAAACTTGTTCACTCTTACGATGCCGAAGGCAAAGTTGTGGAAACGACGGTCTGGTCAGCAAAGAAGCCACCCGCGAAGCCAGCGTATTTGCGCAAATATGTCTATGCGCTCTTCCCGTAAGGTTTGATGCGTTGTTCAAGTGTAGTCTGTTCATTTGGGAATGGGCTACACTTTTTTATTTATCGGATAATTTTTTTTACCATTTTCTCCTTGTGTTATGAAAATTCGTTTGTTGGTTTTTGTGTGGGCTGTTATTGCAAGCCTCACTCTTCTGAATACGCCTTCTGTGCAGGCGCAGCCAAATACGATAACGACATCCGCAACTTTTGGTGATATGATTTCGACCTTTCCGCAAGCTGTGTTGTCAACCATAAACAGCGTTGTTCTGCAAAGCACGAATGCCACATCTGCCGCTCCATTGCTGGATTCTACGGCACGGAAGGATAATTTGGCGTTGCAGATGGGGATGTGGGAATCGGGAAGGGTGGGTGCTGGTGCGAAGTACTGGCTTACCGAATTGACGGCACTTCGGGTTGCTGTACAAGCTAATGGCAGTGCTGGAGTTGATATTGCTGGGGAAATGGCTACTGGAAACGCTACTTTCCGTGTATTGAGTGACACAGGTACTCCTCCAACGGCGAAAGCAAATGGGACGGAATCAAGGATAATTCCATCGGTGAATGTAAATATGAGCCTTTTCGCTGCTATTGAAAAACATTTGTTTGCGAAACGAAATCTCTCTCCTTTTGTTGGGTTTGGGTGTGGTGTAAGCATTGTATCTCGCAATTATTCTGTTTTCACAAATGGATTTGGTGTTGGCATTGATTCTGGCGATGTGTACTATAGTGGTCGCTACGTCGGTTCATTGTACATCGGTACTTCTGGCAATGCAAAGCGACAGGGAACGGAGAACAGTCAGGTAGTTCTAACAACAACAACGGTGGGACTAAGCGCGTACATTATGGCAGGTGTAGAGTATTTTATTTTGCCATCTTTGTCGTTGACAGGAGATGTGATCTTATCTGGTGGGGTTGCTGGTAGCATGAGCATAGATGGCAGTTTTCGGCAATCGCAAGCGCAATTTGACCCGAATCGGGCTGGTTCATTCTATCCCTCTGCTTCCAACTACAAAGCTTCGTATGACTCGTTCAAGCCGGGAATATCGGTCAGTGCTAATCTCGGATTTTCATCTGCGATTTCTCTTTCCCTTTACTTCGGTCGCAACGTCCTCGGCGATATTGTGAATGCGTTTTCCAGTGGAACGCTGTTCCAGTGGTAAAAGAGAAAAATGACGGCGCAAGGCTGATTTGCTTTGGTAAATCAGCCTTGTGGTGTTATTGCAGAACAAATAAATTTCTCCGTGAGAGTTCAGAAGAATTTCCTAATTTAGAGTAGAAAAAAGCTGTTTTTCACCGCTTCAAAAGGGCAAAACTATGGAACGCATTACTATCCGAGCCGAGCAGTGTGGCGGTCGCCCGTGTATTCGTGGTTTGCGTATTCGCGTGACGGACGTGCTGGAATTGCTTGCTGCCGACCTCAGTTTTGAGGCAATATTGGAGGAATTACCCGATTTAGAGCGCGAAGATATTCATGCGTGTTTACGCTATGCCGCTCATCACCTTGATTATGCGGTTGTTCTTGCATGAAACTCTGGATTGATGCTCAATTGTCTCCTTCGCTTGCTTCTTGGCTGCGGACTGAGTTTGGTCTGGAGGCTGTTTCTGTTCGTTCACTCGGATTGCAATTTGCCGAAGATACAACGATATTTCATGCAGCACAGAAAACAGGTACTGTTGTTTTGACGAAAGATAGAGATTTTGTCCATCTTGTGGAAAAATTCGGTATCCCACCGCAAATTATTTGGCTGACGTGCGGTAATACCTCTAATTCCGCCGTCAAGATTATTCTCAAGCAGGCACTACCACAGGCTTTAAACATACTTTCTCGTGGCGAACATATTGTCGAAATTCGTAATCAACACCATCCATGACAGACCAAACCACAGAACAAGCCACGCGCAAGCGTCTTTCGGAGATAGACCGCGAACTCTCGGATTTGCGAGAGAAGCGCTCTGCTCTTCGTGCGCGGTGGCAAGTCGAAAAAGACGCTATCCAACGTATTCAAGCGCTCAAAGCAGCGATTGAATTGTCGAAAAGCGATGCCGCAAACTATGAACGCAATGGCGATTTAGGCAAAGTAGCGGAAATTCGCTATGGGCGAATTGTCCAGTTAGAAAAAGAACTCGTCGAGGCAAATGAATCGCTCCGCACAGCGCATAAAGACGGCACCATGCTCAAAGAGCAGGTCGGCGCGGATGACATTGCCGAAACGGTTTCGCGGTGGACGGGCATTCCCGTCAGCCGAATGTTGGAAACCGAGCGGACGAAGTTGCTGAAAATGGAAGATCGTTTGCATGAGCGCGTTATTGGGCAGGAAGAGGCGGTGCGTGCTGTCAGCAATGCCATACGCCGCGCCCGTGCGGGCTTGCAGGACGCAAACCGCCCTATCGGGTCATTTATTTTTCTTGGCACAACGGGTGTCGGGAAGACAGAATTGGCAAGGTCTCTCGCCGAATTTCTCTTCGATGATGAACAAGCAATGGTACGCTTGGATATGACCGAGTACATGGAAAAACACGCCGTTTCGCGCATGATTGGAGCGCCGCCGGGATATGTCGGCTACGACGAAGGCGGGCAGCTTACCGAAGCGGTTCGGGTGCATCCGTATTCCGTTGTTCTTTTTGATGAAATCGAAAAAGCGCACCCCGACGTGTTTAATGTGCTGTTGCAAGTGCTTGATGAAGGAAGACTGACCGATAGCAAGGGGCGTGAGGTGAATTTTCGTAATACCATCATCATTATGACTTCCAATATTGGAACGGAAATTATTCAGGAGTCCTTACAACATACGGACGACCGTAAAAGTGATGTTGAATTGGAAGAGCAGCTTGAGAGTTTGAAAGAAAAAGTCATCAATCTTCTCAAAACCCGCGTCCGTCCTGAGTTCTTCAATCGCATTGACGATGTGATACTCTTCCGACCGCTTTCGCGCAAAAATGTTCGGCAGATAGCCCATGTCCAAATCAAGCGTTTGGAAGAAACAATGCATAATATTGAACTGGCTCTTGATATTACCGATGAAGCGCTTGATTGGTTGGCGGTGCATGGGTACGAAATTACCTACGGCGCTCGCCCTTTGAAACGTCTTATACAACGCCGCATCGCCGATCCACTGGCAATTAAGGTCTTGTCCGGCGAAATTGCTTCCGGCGATACCGTGCGGGTGGATATGGGTATGAATGGCGAATTGGAAATAACAAAAGTATGAGTAATTGCCAGCGCTTCGCGGATTTTTGCCCTCAGCGCTATGCTTTTGGGCATACATGGCTGATGATGATATGCTTCTGCGTTATTATGACTCCCGCAACGATGCTTCATTCGCAATCGGACGTGCTTTTGACGGGATCTCGTGAAATTACCTTGGGTGATAAGGGCTTCATTGCGTGGCGTTTTCTGAACTTTGAGAGTGTGCAGGTTGTTGGCGATACTATCAGCGTCATTCGGGGCGCACGGGATATGATAACCATACAGCCGACACGAACGACGGTGTACAAACTGACCGCGCTCAAGCAAGGCGGACGGCGCTTTGATACCGTGTGGCGTGGTGTTGTGCTGTCGCCAGCGCAGACCGACAGTG
>JAAFHM010000095.1:0-5614 GCA_013298375.1 Ignavibacteria bacterium
CGTTACTCTTCAATAAGTGCCAGTACATCCAGATTCGGTGCGAGAAGCGGCAACATTTCGCGCTGTGCCGAACCGCCGGAAACGATGATTTCGCCCGCTTCGGAAATGACGACATCAATTTCTGTTCGTAGTCCAATTTCGCCCGGAATATAAATACCCGGTTCAATAGAAAATGAAGTCATCGGGATAAGTGGGCGAATGTCTTGCGTCTCGAAATTATCAATGTTTGCGCCCGAACCGTGTGTATCGGTCGTGATGCTATGCCCGGTGCGATGGATAAAATACTGCCCAAATCCGGCATCGTCAACAACTTGTCGGCAAGCATCGTCAACGTCGCAACCGCGCACGGTCTTGTGGGGGAAATTATCGTAGAGCAGTTTGAGTGCGGCATCGCGTCCGGCGGCAATGGTGTTAAAGAGCATCGCAGGGCGCTCCGGGACTTGTTCGCCGAGATAGGACATCCACGTAATATCGGAATAGACAGAGTTAGGCGTTTTTTGCTTTGCCCACATATCCAGAAGCAGTACATCGCCACGCTGAAGAGTCGCACTCTTCTCGGCGGTCGGCTGATAATGCGGATTGGCGGAATTTGCATTGACAGAAACACTTGGCAAGGAATAACTTGTGAGGTTGTTTTCCTCGAAAAACCGTCCCACTTCTTGTTGCACATCAAATTCTGTGATAGACTTTCCTGCAAGCATATTTTCCCGTACAAAGCTCAAAGCCTGCATCATAGCTGTTCGGAGCAGCTTTGCGGTTGTTTTGTTTTCCTCGAACTGCTCTCGCGTCCAGACGGCGGAATATTGCTGGACGATTTCCGCAGACGAATGAAGGTCGAAGCCCAGAGACCGCAGCCATTCTACGGTTCCGCCATCTACCCACGAAACAACAGGAATCGCATTATTCGGTGAATACTCCAAGGCGATACGTTTTTTGCCTTGCAAAGCGCTCTGGATGGCGCTTTCCCAATCATGCCGCGTTGCGTAGCGGATTTCCCGCGCCGCAACCGTACCGAGCGTGTGAACTTCAATGCCGTTGACGATTTTTATCACTTCGCCCTCGGCAGGAATAATAACCGCCCAACGGCGCGAGCAGTGTGTTTCCGGCGGTATTGCCAGTGTTTGCCATGCAATGGGGTTGCTATGGCGAAAATCATAGAGCAGCCAAGCGTCTATGCCGCTTTTGCGGAGAATTGTTTGAATATGGGAAAGATTCATCGGAACATCATTGAGGGATGGAATGACAAATAATGAGATTTATTGCTGGGGACGAAAAACAATGCGGTCTGTGGGTCATTTGCAGAAAGACGCAAGCATGGACAATGCCTCCAGAGCGCCCGTGTCGGCAGCCGTTCTGAGGTCTTGACAAGCGCCGGGGTCTTGAAGCGCAATTTTCACTCGTGCGCGGTGGATAAGCGCTTGTATTGCCTTGGGTTCGAGTTGCAGGGTCATCGTAAAATCCACGATTGCTCCTACTAAATCTCCCATCTGCGCTCTTGCCTGACCACGCATAAAAAAGTACATTGCATTAGCGCGGCTAACCCGCAGTGCCTCGCTATAATCATTTTTTGCGCCTTCATAGTCATTCAGTTGCAATTTTGCCATTCCGCGTAGCGACAGCGCTTCATCATCTTGGGGGTCGAGTTGTAGAGCGCTTGTGCAGTCGTGTGTTGCACCCTCGTATTGCTTGAGCGAAAATTTTGCGTATGCGCGGTACAAATAGGCGAGGGCGGCATTGCTGTCGTTTACGCTGAACCGCAGTACTTCGCTACAATCCTGCACCGTTCCAGCGTAATCTCTCATTTGTAATTTTGCATATCCCCGATACCGATAGACCTGCGCACTTGCCAGAGAGCGCTTGAGAGCAGCATCGAAATCTCGCACCGCACCAAAAAAATCACCATTGTCGGTCTTGGCAAGCCCGCTTTGGATGTACTGCTCAGTTTGGGTTATCGTACTCGTTGCTGTTTGAGCAATGGCTGTTGCCGTAGCAAAAAGGAATACCAAGAAAACAAGCCATGTTTGACCTCGCCCATTTTTTCGATAGGTTGTGATGTCGCTATTTTTTGTGTTCTTGAAAACCATGATACATTGGGTAAGACAGTAAGGGTGAACTTAGACGAATCTTGCTACAAAACAACGAACAAAACTCCTATTGTCAAAGAAGTATTTCTGAGAGCATTGAAGCTATCCCCGAAGTGCTGAGGAGTGCCAGATGGCGGGGCGTGCGAAAGAAAGAAGAGGAAAAGCAGTGCTATTTTATGCCGTCAACACCGTTGCCAGCCCATGATTTTTCTGCCGCGACTCATCTGCCATGCGCTCTTTATAGTGGATGACCTTTGCTTGTAAGTGTTCGTCGTGTGCGGCGAGCATTTGGATGGCGAGTAAACCCGCATTCTTTCCAGCCCCGATGGCAACGGTCGCCACAGGTACTCCGGCGGGCATTTGGACGATAGAAAGGAGAGAATCAATGCCAGAAAGCGCCTTTGAGAGAATTGGTACGCCGATAACAGGCAAAGGCGAGTACGCCGCAACCATACCTGGCAAATGTGCTGCTCCGCCCGCTCCGGCGACGATAACTCGCAAGCCGCGTGTGTGAGCGGTGGAGGCGTATTCCGCCATGTCAGCAGGGGTGCGATGTGCCGAGATAACTCGTATTTCAAAGGGAATGGAAAATTCGATGCAAACGTGCGCCGCTTCTTGCATGGTGGGCAAATCAGAATCGCTGCCCATGATAATTCCCACAAGGGGTGTTTGTGAGGTGTGGTCTTGCGGTTCGGCAACTTGAATGGCAAGAGAGTGAGGAACAATCTGGGATTTCTGGCTCATAGCGTAAGAATATTTCGACAAGATTGAGGTTCCGTACAGACAAAAAACAAAAATGCCTCGCCACCGGGGGGATTTGATGACAAGGCATGCAGCATAAAGAGGATTTCGGTTGTAAGAAACCGAAGAGCGGGAAACGAGACTCGAACTCGCGACATTAACCTTGGCAAGGTTACGCTCTACCAACTGAGCTATTCCCGCTTATGTTTTCAATGAACAGAGCAAATTGCTATTGCAGACTCAATGCTCTTACTCATTTTAAGTGAGTCCAAAATTACATCAAGAATATCTTCCATGCAAGATTTTTTTTCAATTTTTTCAAAAAATCTTCAATATTATTCTACAAAAAGTGTGCAATAAATCGGCTTGTGCAAATATTTTGAACATCTTCCAGCGATACTGATGGCGATGATTTTTTTTTACATTCTTGGTGAATAGACGTTACTTCTTTGTCATGGATACCGCAAGGAATGATATAGGAAAATTCTTTCAAATCATTGTGGACATTCAGTGCAAAGCCATGTGCCGTCACCCAGCGCGAACAATGAATACCGATGGCACAAATTTTACGCTGCTGCTCCAACCAAACACCCGTTAAACCCTCGACGCGCTCCCCCGACAAATCATACTCGGCAATCGTCTCAATAATGCAAGATTCTATTTCTCGCAAAAACCAGTGTAAATCAGGTTGAAAATCAGTTAAACGAAAGAGCGTATAGCCAATAAGTTGACCGGGATTATGGAGCGTCACGTCGCCGCCGCGATTGACGTTGACAACTTCGATTCCACTCTTATTCCATTCAGTTTGTGGAAGCAAGATATTGTCGCGGCTTCCGGCTTTTCCAACAGTAATAACGCTTGGATGCTGGCAAAAAACGAGGGTGCTGTCTTTAGCGCCCGATTGAATACGACCTTGTAAGTGACGTTGGCGTTCCCATGCGTCGTGATAATCAATCATGCCCCAATCTTCAATAGTGAGCATAGAAGCGAAAAAAAGTAAAAAGAAAGTGATTTGAAAGCGGCGGGAAAGCGCTATATTATCGCTGTGCCGACGGGATGAGTCCGATTTTTGACGCGAATTTTGTTGCCTCTAATCGAGAACCAACGTTCAATTTCTGATAAATACTGGAAATATAATTTTTGACTGTTCCCTCGCTAATGGACAGCAATTCGGCAATTTCTTTATTCGGCAAGCGAATAAGCCGCAGCACGTTGCGTTCGACGGGAGTGATTCCGGCAGAATTGAGAGCATGATCAATAACGACCAACTGCTGTGCTACGCTGGAACTCAGCCAAAGTTCGCTGGTATGCTGCGCAATCCAACGAATCGCGGAAATAAAGGTGTCGCCCGATTCCGCTTTGGAAAGATACCCATTTGCGCCACTTGCCAAAATATCATGCACCGAGACGCTTTCGTTACCCGTCATAGCGAGAATGCTCAATTTGTCGCTAGTCAAGCCCTTTTGACGAAGTTTTTTTATGATTTCCAAGCCCGTCGTATCTGAAAGCTGCATATCAATCAGCAAAACATCGGGCTTGAGTGTTTTCAAGGCGGTAAGCGTGTCAGCGCCCGTTGGGGCTGTTCCGAGAAGGTTGATATAAGGCAGTTCGTCGCCAGCTTTCGTTTTTATCCATGATTCGAGGGCGAATCGTACCGCTTCGTGGTCATCGGTAACAAAGACATTGATAGTGTCGCCTTGATACATAATGGTAAGCAAGAATGCAGAAGTGGGCAAAAAACTCGGATAAGATACATCAATACGTCCTGCTGAGACTCGTGTTTGCAGAGATTTAGACACACAATCTAACGATGCAGCACACACGCTGTAAAGAATAATTACGCAAGCATCACAGCAAAATATATTGCCGAATTTAGCGAAAGTTCGTAGATTTTCCTAGATTATACCTTTCTAAAACAATTTCACGCCAAAGTTTTTGGTATATTTTTTCGTTGAGGTTCTACCGCCTTGCTATTGCAGATATGAGAGCATTCATCTTGAACAACCCTTATTCTATCAGCTTCAATGCCGACTTTTCTCAGAAAAGTACTGTATTTCGGCTGCGCCAACCTATTATGCTTGTGGCGTGGATGATGTTTTTCCTCTGTGCCACTCCTCCCCTTTCGGCACAGCCCAAGCGGAGTGACAGTTTGGAAACAGTCTTGAACGCAATGCGCCGCGAATGGGGAACTATCGTTGATACCGCTATTGTCAATATGCTCAATAATGTGGCGAAAGAGTACCTTACGTCCAACCCCTTTAAGTCTTTTGATTATTCCGAAGAAGCGCTAAAGTACGCGCGCTCTTTAGGATACAAAAAAGCCGTCGCCGAGGCGACCGCGAATATCGGGAATATCTATGAACAGCAAGGAAATTACGAGCGTGCTATCGAAAGCTATTTGGAAGCACTGAAAATATACGAAGATCTTCAGGATAAGCGGCGAAGAGCTTGGACGCTTAATTCGCTTGGGATTGCATATAGCAAGCGTGGTAATATGCGAGAATCCTTGGAAAATTATGAGAAAGCACGTAACCTCTATACGGAAATTAATGACAAGCGTGGTTTAGCAATAACACTGGGAAATTTTGCCAGTTTATATTCCGACCAAAGCGACGACCAAAGCGCCCTCATATTCTACGATAAAGCACTAGTTTTGCATCGTGAATTTGGTGACTCCACCCGTATAGCCGGTGCCCTCAACGGTATTGGCATTGCGTATCTGAATCTTGGTAATTACGACAAAGCTCTTGAGTTTTTACAAGCGGCTGAGAGGCTTTTCCTCGCCTCGA
>JAAFHM010000095.1:5624-12460 GCA_013298375.1 Ignavibacteria bacterium
CGCCTCGAATGAAGTTAGCCAGTCGATTCTTGGTGATGTTTACAATAACGTTGCTGTTGTTTATTTATTGAAACACCAATACAAAGAGTCGTTGCAAAAAGTCAATCGTGCTTTGGAGATTGCGCAAGCATCAGACTTGCGCCCTCTGCGACAGAGTTCATATGCTATTCTTTCCAATATTTACAGAGGACTCGGTAATTATCAACTTGCTCTTGAGTATTCCCAACGCGATAATCAACTCAAAGACTCTATCTTTAGTGATGAAAGTACGAAACTTATTGCAGCAGCCGTGCGTGGGTACGAGATTAAACGCAAAGAAGATTCTATCCGCACACTCACCCAAGACAAACAAATCCGCGATCAACAACTTCAGTTGCAAACGCAACAACTCCAATTACAAAATCAGCAACTTATTTTTCTTGCCATTGGATTTGTGCTGTTTATTGCTGTTTTGGGCTTGTTGGCAAATGGTTATCGCATTAAACGTCGTTCAGAACTACAACTCCAACACAAAAACGCTGAACTCGAAGACGCAAATCAAGAAATTGCCTTGAAAAACGAGCATCTGGAAGAACTCAACAACGAAAAAAATGAGTTTCTCGGTATTGTTGCCCATGACCTCAAAAGCCCGATTTTATCCATTAAACTTCTGGCTCAACTCCTCCACGACACAAATGTTGCCACTGACGAGCGTATGCGCTTTACCAACACTATTATTTCCTCCTCCGACCAGCTTTCGCGCATCATCAGTAACTTGCTGAATGTCAACGCTATTGAGCGAGGCGGTATCACGCTTGATATTACGCCGTTCAATGTATCGGTTTCTGCATATTCCGTTTTTGAGGAATATACACCTCGCGCGGAGGCAAAAAATGTGAAACTCCATTTTGAGAGCCTCACCGACGGGGAGTGTCTTGGCGATTATACGGCTGTCATACAAATCATGGATAACCTTGTCTCCAATGCGCTTAAATACTCGCCCGGCGACAAAAATGTTTGGTTTCGGATTTACGGTGAGCGCCAATGGACGCACAACAATCATCACGCCAGTACAAGCGCCACAAACGGCTTTACCAAAAGCACTGCCGAATACATCACGCAACACTGCATCCGCATTGAAGTTCAAGACGAAGGACCCGGCTTGTCCGACGACGATAAGAAAAAACTGTTTGGTAAATTTCAACGTCTTTCTGCCAAGCCCACAAGCGGCGAACAATCAACAGGCTTGGGGCTTTCTATCGTCAAAAAGATGGTGCAAGCCATGAACGGCGAGGTATGGTGCGAAAGCAACTTAGGCAGTGGCGCACTCTTTATCGTAGAATTGCCACAGGCTGATGCGTAATACATCCCCACAAGTCTCACTCTACCAGCCTTTGCACTGACGAAGATCCACAATTTGCTTGATGTGATTGTCACCATGGTCAGCATAACTTCTGAGTAGGTCGTCAAGCGTCATCGCTCCATTGTCGGGATGGTATAATGTTCGCAAATATGCGATCTCCGGCAAACTCTCCCACAAAATACCCCATCGAAAATGCAGTCCGTCAATAATCGCCAATGATGATTCAAGGGGCAGGGCATAATCCGCTAAAAGCGCCCATGCGTCTTGGTCGTAAGGCTTGATAGTCGGGTTGTCTTCCGTGAGCGCAAGCCGCGTCCGCGTATGCGCATTCAGATGCGAATCCGCCAAATGATGCACCACCTGGCGCACTGTCCAGCCGCCGTCGCGGTAAGGCGTATTCAACTGGTCGTCATTCAAATCAGTGATTGCGCTGCGAAGGCGCTCTGGTACAGACTTGATACGGCTAATGCAGTATTGTCGCTCGCTAGGGGTAAGCATATTTTCTCCAAACAAGTGTGATAAAAACCATGATGCTATCTATTTTTTACCGCGATAATTGTATTTTGAGTGTCGCTTGAGAGCGCTCTACGGCTTCATCGTTCAGCGAGGATGCTTGCAAAACGAGGAAATACACGGCTTGATTAGGCAACCGAACACCGTCAAGGGAAAATGTGTGCGTACCGCGTGGGCGCTCAAAACCAGTAAACACACCATCAATCAGTCTTCCTGCCGCATCATACAAATGCGCTGTCACAAGAGCGCGGTCAAGCAGCGTATAGCGCACAAGCGCTGTTTCGGCAAAAGGATTGGGATTGACTTCCACCGATGAGAGAATCGCATTAGGAATCGCTACCGCGACGGTATCACTGGGAAATACTGCCCGAAATTGCTGTACGGGACGCACCGTTGCATCAAGAAAGCCCAAGCGATAGGCGTATATTGCGCCGCGTTTTGGCACAGAATCGTGATGCTCATAATCCGCACCGTTTGGAGCGCCGCGCAATCGCAGGGAGACGCTGCGGAGAAATGTGGTGACGGTATCAAACGCGGCTGTGCTTTTACTCACTTCTTGCCGAAGCAGCACAAATCCAGCATTCGTGCGCCTTCCTAAGCGCTCTTCTCGTGTCTGCCAGCGTAAGCGTACACGCTTGTCGCCAGCATATTCTACCTGTAAACCATTGGCAAAAACTTCTGGCGGCAGCTCCACAACAGGCTTTTCAGCCAAAAAGCGTGTTGTCATCTCCACATTGTCATTTTTTTGAAAATCTTTTCCTTGAAATTGGCTCTGACGCTCAACTTTGAAGGCATTTGCTTGAAAACGATGCAGGGGTAATGTCCACGAAACCCTGATTTTTTCAGGGCTTTCTATGGTATCGGCAAGCGTGAGGCGAAAACGACCAAGTATAATCGTCGAATCGGGCAATACTCTTTGTGTATTCTCTACACTATCACTGCCAAGTATTGCAACAACAAGGCGTTGGCGCTCTGCTTGAACAAGCATTTTTGCTTCGTATCCTGAGCGCCCGTCTGTAAGCGGGTTGCGGCTTCGTTCTGCCCGTAGTCCCGATGAATCAATCTCTAAAACCGAACCGTTGAGAGGGCAATTATTGATGTTGAGGAAAAATGTTCCATTTGCCCATAAACGCCAAGCGTTGTTGGAAAGCGTTGCCGAGCGGTTTTTCAGGGCAATTTCAAGGTCAATGGTGCGAGGCGGAATAATGACGATATTTTGCAAGCGCAGTTCTGCTGTCGTGTCTTGCTGCGCCGAAAGAGAGCGTACAATCACGCTGCAAAGAAATAGTGTATAAAAAACACGAAAAGAAACACGAGTAAAAAGGCGCATTATTTAACCCTCCTTTTGCCGCGATTATTCCAAATAGTGTTTGCGTCTCGTGTCGTCACAAGCCCATCCATATCGGCATCGCCGCGCACATACCCTTCGCGGAAAATCCCTTGCCATGCCGAGTTGAGTGCAGCGTCATAATCAAAACGAGTAATAACGCCGCTTTCGTGGGATTCATCGCTCACATTACCTGCAATCAAGGTGAATACTGGTGTGGCGCTGCTCCCGCTCTCAAAACGCCGCAACGCTGATGCTCCGCCCAGCACACGCGAGGTATCGCTCCAATCCAGCATGAATCGGCGTTGTGGGGATAATTCCAGTGTGTCGCGCCACTGTACAGGAAGATGGTTGCGGTGGTGCAGTATAGCGAAAAACCGCTCATTGCTACCGAAGCGCTCCGGCAATTCCAGTGTTAATGCGCTCTGACGGTTTGTTCCGCGCACTATGCCGTCACTATGCAGCATTGCGGGAAGAAAAAAGCGCAGCGAATCAGCAATCACGCCAGCAGCAGCAGGACGCAACTCCAAAAGCAGCCAATCCACAGCGTTAGCCGGAACCGCACGAGAGAAACCTTTTTCCCCAATAATCCTTCCCGCCAAAGCGCCCGCCACTTGGGGCAAATCGGTTTCGTCAATGGTTTGGGGCAAAAGAGTATCATCGCGCAAATATGTTTTCATGCGCCTCTCGCCAAGATACGCCCCTTCCAAAAATGCCTGCATCGTAAAAAATACACTCGGAACAATAGTTCGTGTAGAATCTACACCAAGTGCAAAAAACCGAGAAGATGCTGGTGAAAAAATCACACTATCCATCACGCCATATTGCCAGAAGCCCTCTTCTGATGCGCTGTTCCAGCGTGAACGTGGTGTTGCTCGGCTTGGTGTGCCACTTGTTTGCCATTGCCGCGTTTCATTATTCCAGCGCTGCAAGAGAATACGAGGCGCTTCGAGGTTATTTGTTTCGTCGCGTCCTTCGGTGCGCCATGCGTAGCCAATGCGTGTTGTGATGCGCTCTGGAAGGATATTTTCGCTGGCAAGGCTAAGTTCCAGACCTCGCCAAACCTTGTTTGTGTCGGCATTGGGCGCAGGAAACCGTTCTGGCAAGACGCGGAGTGATGCTTGTAGCATTGCGGTTGCCGTGCCGGAAGTTGAGATTTGAAGCGTGGTGTAGCGATTGTTGAATAAGCGCGTGAGCGTGTCGGGAGGAACCGTGCGGCGCACGGTTCCAACAATTTCGGCGGAATCTTCCAAAAACTGCGGATTGCGTGTGTGGTCGGTGGGCTGAAATGTCAGAGTGTATGCACCTTCGGGGCGCTCTGTCCAAAGACGCGAAGCCACAAACAAAGAGTCGTCCAAACGAAGGTTTTCCGTGAGATAATACCCATCACGATTGCGCACATCCAGTACGGAAAGGCGCGGCAGCAGTTCGCCGGAAGCAGTCATTACGCCGTTTCCCCGCGTGTAAACCCGCAAACGAGACCGGGAAATAGGCTTTTCCGCAAGACTGCTTTCCGGGAAACGCACGATGACGGCATTATCCGCAAGGCTGATATTTGCTGTGCGCGAGGTACGAAATTCTCCGCGAATAAGATGGAGTGCGCTTTGCAGAAAGAATGAGCCGGAAATCGGCACGATACCTTGCTCGTTCTCAATCGAAAGAATGTCAATATTGCCAGTGCCGCGCAAAAACTGGGTTTTCGTCCCGCGCAAGCGCAACAGCGCATCACGGCTTGCGCTCAAAATTGTTCCGTCGTGAAAGACTCCGCCTCGGGCTTCGATTGGTGCGCCGGAAATCGCCTCAAAAACCGCTTCACGGCTTGTTTGTAGGGAATCGTGAACAATAAAAGGCTTGGTGATTTGCAGTATCATCTGTTTGCGGGACTGCCCGGAAAGCGCGAGATTGCTATACGACAGCGATGGAACGGCTTGAATGCGCCCACGCACATCGCCCGCAATATTCACCCAAGAGCCGATAGAATCTTGCGCGAGAGCATTTTCGGGCGCAAAACTGCGCACTGTCCCGCTATTGGCAAAAAAGCCTGAACTGGTGAGGTTTTCCGACACGTCAATCTGCCCGCCGTTTGTTATCAAGCCATCGTTCCGTAACTGCTGAAGCCTAAGCCGCGTCGAATCACGTGTTGATGCGAGCGCAAAGACGGTTAGCCCTTGTTGCATTGGCGGCGCATTATTTCTCAATTCTTGCAATGCCAGTTGTGATGACCGCTCTCGGGCTGTTTGTGAAGCAGTTGTTGGAATCACTTGGGTGTGAATATGGAGAGAAGCCAGATTCCATCTGCCTTCAATGGGTGGTAACTCGTCGGCAAACGTGGAATCGTTAGCAGGGAAAGAACCAATCAACAGTGCTGCACGGCGCGTGGTGTCTGGTGACGGAGCAATTACTACTGATTGTGCTAACACTTCACCAATCGCTGCACCCCGCTCCCGCACTTGCCCGAATGGATTACGACCATCCAAAGCATTACGGCGAAAGCCAAGATGAATGGTATGTGTAATTTTGACACTATCTTCTGCATCCGGCTCTCTGCCAATGTTCCATGTGGATGGATTAGACCAGCGTCCGTCTTGTACGCTCTGCACAAGTTCGCGTCCGCCACGCAAAAGGAGTTCGTCGCCTGAGGCAAAAGATAGCGCCGTTCCTGCTTGGTTCGTTAATCCGCGATATTCCACAAAGCCCAAGCCCGTACTACTCGCCAAACCCCGCTCCACACCAAGCGTTCCGAGACGGCGCGGCGTGGGAATCGCATCACCACTTGGCAGCGAAAACATTCCCAAACTTGGCTCGTTGATGGCTTGAAAGGGCGGTTGAATTTCCTCGCGTCTGTACGCAAGGCGTAGAGCGCCCATCCAAAGACTTATGCTGTTGTCGTTCTGCTCCCATTCCCATCGCAGACGACGGCGCACATCGCGCTGTGCCTCGTACACTGTTGGTTCTCGGCGCGGTAATATCGTTAGCGTCATAGTGCGCGGAAGAGTGCCGGAAGTTCGTGTGAAGCGGGTTGCAGCGTTATTGAAGGTGTACGTTTGTGTGGTGCTGCTGAGAAAACGCCGCATTGCTCCTTGCACTTCGGCAAATCCCGTGAAAAGCGCTTGAGTGCTGGGGTTCAGCATCGTGAGTTCGCCATTGCCCATATCAACAAGCGACGATTGGACACGCAATGTGCCGAGAACCGCGATATTTGCTTGCGCTGCTGTTTGTTGACCGAAAAAGGTTTGTACCGTTTTATCTGATGCTTCGAGCGTCAGATTGCCGTAAGGGTGCGTGAGGCTAGTGGGCATGAGGCTTTGAGTTGTGCTGCTATTGTAGCGCACGGTACTTTCAGGATGAAAACTTGCATTGGTGCCACTTACCAGTTCATTGCGCACTGTGCCGCTCACGGTCAAAATATTTCCGGCAGCACCCAGACGCAATGAGCCGCTTGTGGAGACGTTCGGCGCGTAGAATCGCAGTGTCGAATTGGTCTCAATAAGCATAGAAGCTGTTCCTAGCCGTGTTGCCAGCAATCCCGCATAAACACGAAGTTCTTGAACGCCGATATTCAAGGAGCCAGCATTGATGAGTATTTGCGCAGGGAGTGTCGAATGTACACTTACTCCCGATGTCGTGCCGATTTCGATATGTCCGGCGCTACTC
>JAAFHM010000115.1 GCA_013298375.1 Ignavibacteria bacterium
GTCGAGCAGCGCGATTGGCGGAATGAAGAAACGGGCAAACTCAAGTACGGCTGGGCTTGGCGGAAATTCCTCGACACGCACTCACCGCCAACGTTTTTGGAAATTACGATTATGCGCAAGCGGGCAAAATACCACCATGGGTGGGAACGCAGAGAATTAGAGCGACTTGGTCTTCTTTCCACACAGAAATTTGGCACTTACTCCAAAGAATCAATGCAAGAACCAACACTATGAATCTTCACTTTATCGCCGAACAGTACGTTGCCGCAGGGTTGTCTGTCCTGCCCATTACCAACGACAAACTTCCCTTCACATCGCTTTTGCCGGAGGTGAATGGGCGAAAGACGTGGAAGCCGTTTCAAAGCACGACAGCCGACCAAACAACGCTCCAACACTGGTTTGCGAACGGGCATAATGTTCCGAAGGTTGCTATCATCTGCGGGGCGGTCTCCGGCGGATTAGAGATGATTGATGTAGATATGAAAGCAGACCCCGACAAGCGCGTCTGGGACGATTACGTGCAGATTGTCGAGGCGCTGCAAGCCAATCTGCTTGAAAAACTGGTCATCGAAACGACGGTCTCCGGCGGCTACCACGTTATTTATCGGTGCGAGGGTGCGATACCGGGCAATCGGATTCTTGCCAAAAGTGCGATAAACGAGTGCCTTGTGGAAACACGCGGCGAAGGCGGGTACTTTGTCTGCGCGCCATCGCAAGGCTACGAACTCACGCAAGGCAGTTTTTTTGCGATACCGACGATTACTGCCGACGAGCGCGAGATTCTCATTAGCGCGGCTATCTCGCTCAACCGCCACATTCACCGCAGCGATTCGGAAGCAGAGCGTGAGAAAAAGGCGCAGTTCGCGGGGAAGGAAGCCGTGCAGCACCGGGGCGAAAGCCCGTTTGACGAGTACAACAGGCGTGGCGATGCGCTTGCTCTCTTGCGGTCACATGGCTGGACGGAAGTCTTTCACCGCGACGGAGCGGTGTATTTGCGCAGACCGGGCAAAGACCGAGGTATTTCCGCCAGCTACGGACACGTTCGCAACGAAAGCGGTGTGCCGTATCTCTACTGTTTTTCGACCTCGACCGTCTTTGATGCGCAAAAAATCTACCTTCCTTACGCTGTTTATGCGGTCTTGGAGCGTGGCGGCGATTTCAAATCGGCAGCAAAAACATTACTCACGCAAGGATACGGAAAACTCAAATCGCAGTATAAGGAGCAGTATTCGCCGAAGATTCAAGAACACGTCATCCCCCTAGCAGGCACAGAAGCAGAGCGAGCTTCTGTTAGCGGCGACGTTATTCCACCCAGCGATAGTGCTAATGCCGCTTTTGATGATTTTATTTCTCGCTGCTTGGAGCGAGAGGACGAGGGCGACGCGGAACTTTTCGCGCTGCTGGCGCAAGACCGCTATGTGTATGACGCATCGGCTTCGGTCTGGTATGAATTTGAAACGCACTGGCGAGAGGATAGAACCAATCAGATTGTGTGCGTTGTTCCGGCAATATTAAGCGACGAGTACGGCGTTTTGCTGGAGCGCCAGATAAAGAAAACTGCCGATATGAAAGAAGAATATACAAGAGAGGTCAGCAGTAACAACCAAGAGGGCGCGAAAATTCTCGCTGCAAAGGTCAAAGCGGCAGAATCGCGGCAGAAGTACATCAAGAGCCGCATCACCAAACTGCACACATTCCCGTGGGTGCGGCGAGTGTTAGGATTTGCGGCTGCGCGGTTGGGCATCTTTGGCGACACATGGGATTCGGTGCCGCATTTGCTCGGCGTTGCAAACGGTGTTATTGACCTTAAAACAGGGAAACTTCGTGCTGCTAATCCGACGGATTACATCCGCAAGGTTGCTCCCACGCCGTATTCCGATATTGAAACGCCGTGCCCTCGCTGGTCGAAGTTCTTTGAAGAGATTTTTCAACGATGGGCGCATGGGCAAACGCCCACAACAGACGAACTCAAGGAAACGACAGAAATTCAAGATTTTCTCTGGAAAACGCTTGGCTACTCGCTTCTGGGCGAACAGCGCGAACATATCTACCCCATCTTGTGGGGCGAAGAAGGTCGCAACGGGAAAGATACACTCTTGGAAACGCTTGGTTTTGTGCTGGGAAGCAATCTTGCAAGCAGCGTTGCGAAGGATGTGGTCGTACAAAGTCGTGGGCTGTCGAAAGGACAAGCCGCGCCAGAACTTTACGACCTCTGGGGAAAGCGCCTCGTCTGGGTTTCGGAGACAAATGAGTCCGACAAACTGAACGCGGCACAACTGAAGCTGCTCTCCGGCGGTGGTGCGATTTCCTGCCGTCCGCTCTATGGGAATCAAATCACGTTTCAGCAGACGCACTTGCTCATGCTGATAACGAACCACAAGCCGCTTGCGCCCTCGGACGACCAAGCGCTGTGGGAACGGATTGCGCTGATTGAATTTCGCAACCGCTTTGTGGATGAACCCGACCCCGCAAAGCCGAATGAGCGCCCTGCGGACAAAAATTTGAAAGCAACCTTGCAAGAGGAAGCAAGCGGTATTTTGGCGTGGCTGGTGAAAGGTTGCTTGGCATGGCAACGAAGCGGTTTAGTGAAGCCGACAGCCATCAAAGCCGCGACAGGCGCATACCGTCAGGAATTGGATGGCATCGAAGAGTTTTTTACGGACTGTCTCGCCGATATTGACCCCAATACCTCATTCGGCGACTACATGATTAAAGCATCCGACCTCTACAAAGCATACACCACCTACTGCGAAAGCGCCGATTTACGCCGTCCCATCAGCCCGAAAAAGTTTACGATGCTGCTCCAAAGAAAGGGATATGAACGGAAACGCAAGGGCGATGGTTGGTTTTGGCTTGGGCTACGATTGAAAAATGATAGTGAACAACCGTATTAAATCATTTCTTTATTGGAGTTTACCATGAGTGTTGCAGAATTACAGTTAGAAATTTCGCGTTTGAGTACGCCTGAAATCCATGAATTGCGGGATTGGCTTGACGGATTATCTGACTCGCTGCGCGAGGAGTGGCCGGAAGATTATGAGGATTAGAAAAGTTATGGAATACGACATCCGATATTTATCCATTGAGGCGTTTTCACTTTTTCAATGCCAACGAAACCCGCTTTATTCCATCGTTTGGGAGCAGGGCGGCAAATTACACATTGAGGAACTTGAAAAGCAAATGCCGTCAAATTGTAAAATTGTGGTCGAAATTATCACGCCAAAGAAAGAACAGAAATGAATAACAGCACCATCTTCCACATTCTCGCCCACGCAATCCGCGAAGCCGAAGGCTGGGAATGCGACCCAGAAATGAATCTTGCAGAATCGGACAATATTCGCGCACAAATTTTTGCGCAGACGGCAGAGTTTATCGTGAAGAAACTAAACGAAAAAGGCTATTTCATCAAACCCGAAGGCAAGGAATGGGAAGATGTTGTCCACGACCTGAATCAAGAAATTGAGGAATTGACGGCAGAGGTTTATTCATTGGAACGGAAGTATGCCGATGCGGTTGATAAGATTGACGTGGCGGGCAAAAAAGCGGATGAATTGGCAACAATGGCGAAAGAGATTGTTTCTTTTACTGGGCGATAACGAGGAGAACATTATGCGACAACAAAAGGCAATTTTTGACTGGCGGACATGGGAAGTCTTGCAGGCACTGTTCGCCGAGAAGGGCATCCACATCGAAACGTATGAGTACGACGAACATAGTCCGTCAGTGGGTTATGGTTACATGGCTATGCCGGAAATTGACGACCGCGAAGGAACGCCGTACACAAAACTGCGCCCTACCTGTGATGATGCCCGATTGTATGCACTACAAAAGGCAACTCAATTCCTTTCTGTTAGTCAGCGAGGAGTAGTTTTTAGGAATGATTCCTAAGTCGCCAACGAGTCTTGCACCAATTCCAATTGGAGACGATTGAAAACCATAAAGCGAGTATTGAAGAGGCTTTCGGGACGGTCGCGTTTGAAACGCGACCGTCAGTAGATAATCTAGGAAGAACAAACACCCCAATTAAAATTGCCTTCCTCACCGAGGCGGTAGTCGTCTCAGCACTAACTCTGCTTTCATATCCAAGCGTTTTGCAATGCGGTCAACAATTTCGAGCGACACATTCCAATCGCCCCGTTCAATAGCGGAAACATTTCCTTGACTCATACCAAGAAAAGATGCCAACTCTTGCTGAGTTAGTTTTCTGCGCTTTCGTTCTTTACGAAGCTGCTCGGCAAATTCTTGAGTCAAAGACATAAAACAGGCGCAATAAAATGAGTATGACTTAGGAATGATACGATAAAAATAACTAAAATTTTAACTAAATGCAAGAACAAAATAACTAAAATTTTAATTTATTTCTTTTGTGATTATCTAAAATAATAGTTATTTTGAATTAACAAACAAAACGCAGCTACTCGTACCCTCAGAAAGTTTAAGTAGCCGCGTAATTTTTAACTCTCCAAAATAGAGGAGATTGCAATATGCAAAATATCCAAGACCTAAACAACCTTGCCCTGAAGCCCATTCAGCACAAAGAGCAACGAGTGTTGACCACCAGACAACTTGCTGAGTTCTACGGTGTGGAAGCAAAAATAGTTACGAATAATTTCAGTCGTAACAAAGAGCGATTTTTTGAAGATAAACACTATTTCCGTTTAGAGGGTGAACGTTTACAGCTTTTTCTGACGACACCTCAAAATGATGTGTCGTCAGAGCGAACGAAGCATCTCTACCTTTGGACCGAACACGGGGCACTTCTCCATGCAAAAGTGCTGAATAGTGATAAGGCTTGGCAAGTATATGAAACCTTGATTGACACGTATTTTCGTGTGCAAGAGGCACGGCAAGAACTTCCACAAACGCCCACCGAAGCACTTTTAATGACCGTCCAAGCATTAGTCAAGATTGAGCGACAAGTAATGAACCACGAAGAGCGATTGGCGTTGGTTGAGAAAAACGCTGTTCCTATTCGCTTCACCGAAGCCTACCAATTTACTCAGCATCAAGTTCGCGTTCGGCAGCGCACACGCTTTGATGAGTTTGTGGAAGAGCGCATCGGGCGGGTGTTGGAGTCAAAAGTCTATTTTATGACCGTTTTTGATGAATACAAGCAATATTGCAAGGAAAAAGGCGCGGACTCCCTCACGAAAAAGGCGTTTTCCCATCTTATGCGCCTTCGCGGGTACGAATCGGACCGCAACCAAAAAGGAATCTTTTACCGTAATATCATTCTCAAAATTGCTCCGGCAGAAAGTGAGCAATCACTATGAACCCCACTCTCCCTAGCGGCGTAGAAACGAACCGTCGGCAAATGCAACAAGCTACAACTCAATGGGCATTGGAGGACAAAATGACGCTCTTGCTGGCTGTTGGTGACCACGCTTCGTACCTTTTAATCCAGAATGAAGAGGGTAACGCTGCCGAAGCATTACGACTTGCTATAGATGGTATTTACGTCGGCATTGCCGACCTACTTGCTATCAACAAAAATACCTAAGAAGTGCGACCCCTAGCGAAAAAAAACGCCCGACTGCCGCAAGCGCAATCGGGCGTTTTTCTCTTTATTCTCTTGGCGTACAAGAGTTTTTGTTGTATGACTCTTACAATGAATGATGAATCTTTTGTAGGCACTTTCTGTAATTATGAAAAAGTAAGAGTAGTAGTATGTATAGCATACTATATGAAAGTTATGGAAACTGCCTACAAACGATTCATTTTGGGCGCAATGATTCATTGGTCACGCCAGATTGTCGGTGATTAACTCCAAAACCTCCTCCAACGTCTCTTTCTGAATAACCAAAAACGGACGAGCGGGAATTGTCACGCTACGATTTTTTCCAGCCTTGCCTCCGAAATTGTGAATGGCAGCGTATTCTTTATTGCTGGAGATAACGATGCTGTTCCCTTCCGGGCGGGCTTCGATGGAATTGCGGAGTTCGCCCGTGCTGACGAGAATTTTGCGATAGCCGCGCTTGGCTTTTTGTCGGAGCGTTGAGGGCGCAAGCGGCTTCCATTTCTCCGTACCGCCGGAGAGAAGTGTTGTCGCCCCTGAACCGCTCCATCTTCCACCAGCATCAAAATTATCCTTGATGTCGGATTCGATAAGTTCCGCGATTGCGGGCAGGATTGGACGGAGATTCAGTGTTTGCTGTTGCAGTTTAGCAAAGGCAGCGTTGACGGCTTGGAGGGTTATTTGGATAGACATATGTGTTTGGAAAATTGCAAGAAAAATCGTATATTTGAATTGACAATATCACACTACTTTACTTTTTTTGAGAGCATTTTATGCGCGGACCTGCAACACGAGAATCTATTCAACAAGAAGCTGATGAAATCCGCGACGAGCTTGCCCGCTTTGATGCTGGCGACCCCGCTATTGTCAACCAATGGAAAGATTATCCATCCGATATGATAAAAGATATTCGCGGTATGGTGCGCTTTGCCGATGAGTTTGCTGTAATGTCACTTGAGCAACAGCAGTTGGAGGTGGACGCTATCAATCGCATGAATCGTAAAAGTTCGTCGGCTCTCGTTCCGTAGAACGTCTCTTGCTACGGTATCTCTTCTGCCTCAATGTGCCATCTGCCTTTGAAAAATTGAGGCTTGCCAATTACCTTGAGCCTTATTTTGGACGGCAACAACACTTCTTTTTCTGTTGGATATTTTGAAACCGTGTCGATTTTTACCCCCGAATTAGATCTAATTCTGAATACTACATCACCATTGAATGCAGGGTTTTCGCCATAACTACATGATGAAAACGAATTCCATTGAATTTCGGTGCCTTCGGTGTGATTAGCAAGGAACGCCTGTACTTCTTCTTGATTGTTAAACGTCAGACCTCGCTTCAACGTTTCGCCCGGCTCTAGTTCGTACTTGGGGGCTTTCGTTAGAGCGCTGTTCAGCATTTTCTCAAAAATCTTTTCAGCCTCGCCGCCTTTTCCTGCCCGAAGTGCTTTATTAAGTTTTTCATACGCCGATGTTGTGTAGTGATACAGCGCAAACTCTTCCAGTCCCGTTATCCCTCGAATCTTTTTAATCGTATGACTCCAATCCTTGTAGTCCGATTTGTGTTTCCGTAAGAATTTCTGCTCCTCGTCTGGCGTATATTCAACAGGACGGGGAACGTTATTTTGCGCCAATGAAGGAGGTTTGCTCTTTTTCAACGACGGAGTTTTTTCTATCGGCATCGGCGGCTTGGTGGCAGGTGCTTTAGCGATAGGCTCTTTTGGAGCAGTAGTAGTAGGTTGTTGCCCCGGTAATGAAATACTTGGAAAAAAACTTGGAAAACTGCTTGGCGGAGACGCTGGTGGCGGCTCTTGCGGCAATGATTTCGGTATCGGTTTTGGCTGCGGTTGTATTTTTTTTGCTTTTGGCAATGCAGGCTTGACTTCCTTCGGCACTTGTGGTACACTAATGGGAGTTGGAGGTATCGGCGCTGGCTTCGGACCGCCAAGCCCTCCAAGAAGCCCAACGAGACTACCGCCTTTAAGTATCGAACTGCTGCTTGGAACGGATTGAATCGGCTCTGGTGCAGGTGCAGGTGTAGATTTTTTTGCTGCTGTTTTCTTTGCAGCCTTTGGCTTTGATATTGGGGCTTGTTCCGGCTCCGGCGGCGCTACCTTTTCAATCTCAGCAGCAATGTCCGTATCGTATTTGCTCGTGTCCGGCTTCCAATCCTCTTCGGGGTTAAAGTCCCACCCGTCATCGGGCTGCCAATCTGCCAGTGCGCTACTATCATCCACCACACGACCATTCCTGTCCATCCATTTTTGCGAACGGGCTTGTGTGGAGCAGCCACAATTGAAGCCACGCGGTGGAAATATGCGCTGCCATATCGGGTCGTCGGCGCGAAAGATTTTGCCCGCAAGTTTCGCGTGTTCGTCGCGCTTGTTGTCGCGGTCTATTTGCCGATATTCCCAGAATGGCAGTAATGCTGATGCTTCTTTCTGCTGGGCATAGCGTCCTTGCGCTCTGGCGGTTGCGAGATTGGTGCGGTAAATTGTTTCTAATCGCCATGCAGAGCCAAGTTGCGCGGTCTCGGTTTTTCCTGTATTCGGATTCTCGACCTGCTGTTTCCCCCACCAACCGCTCTCTTCCAGCATCGGTTGAAGGTTTTTCTTGAATTTCTCAAAAGGAACACCGTCTTTTTGCGCTGCTTCGAGATTTGTGCGAATCATCTGCAACACGTCCGCCGTCATCACTTTTGCTACCGTAAACCCCTTCTGGTGCGCCTTTGCGTCCATATCCTTCCATGACCACGTAATTTCGTTTTTTTTCGCTTTCAGGTACTCTATTGCCCGCTCCGGCGGCATTTGAAACGCCTCGGCGTAAATTTTTGCTTCATCTAGTAATGCCTGACTTGGCGGGGCTTCGTCGAAATTACTTGTTGGCGCACTCGTGACTTGGGAGCGGGACGGCAACTGTCCTGTTTGCTTCCAATGCTCTAGTACCGTTTTTCCTGCGGCAATCATGCCACGCTCCGTTTATCAGCAGCGATAACGCCATACGCCAAATACCCAAAGCGAGAGTCGTCGGACGTACTGCCACGCTTGAATTGTTCGGGTTGTCCAAATATATCAATCAGTTCATATCCATCAGGAATCGCGCCGTACCACGAGCGAGGAAAAAGCATCAGCCCACGCGCTGGGTCTCCTTCGTCGTCGCTCCACGCTCCCAAGCCGCGACGACGAAGTGCATCTTCATTCATCGTTTTGAGGGTGTTCCACTGCACCGCGTTTGCCGGGGGTGGATATTCTTTTGCTTTAGGCACTTCCTTGAATGTGGCTATGCGCTGTGGTGCAATCCTTGACCACAGGCTTTTGCCCTGAACAGGTTCCGAGAATTTCTTGTCCTCGCCGAGTGCTTGCTTTGTTTCCTTGTTCACCTGCAACCGAGCAATCGTGTCTGCCGCAAAGACCGCATTGGCGATGACGGACTCTAGCTCTGTCGTGGCAACTTTGCCGACAAGCGGAGCAAGGAGCGCATTAACCTCTTCGTAGCTGCTGCCTTTGCTGATAGCTTTCACAAGTTGTTCTTGGAATGTTTTCATTGCGCCAATACTCTCCGGCGATTGCATGAGATTTTGGACAACGAGGTTTAATGCCAGTTTGTCGGCGGCTTCGGATGATGGCTCCTCAAACTGGGACTGTGGACTTGCTCCGCCTTGCGCGGCTCCCTGAGCGTTAGGTTCAGGCTCTTCAACGATTTCAATTTCATCTTCTTGAAGTCCGTAGTGTCGGCGGTAGTATGCTTTTGTGAGCCGGATTGTTTTATTTTTGATGAGCAAGTCATCCCTTTCGGCACGTCCTTTATCCAGCGCTTGTTGCTCAATAAGTTGGAACGTGGGGTAGTTGCTGGTCTCAAAGAAATTCGCGTCAATCGTCCAGCGAATAAGTTGGTTCATCGCATCTTCGACAAGTTGCCTGTCGCCTTTCACAATATCATCTCTGACAGCAAGTGCTGTGTGGTCTTCACCCAATTTCCCTGCGGTGGATTGCGTTGAACCCGTGTGCGAAAGAATCGCTTGCGTGATTTCGATACGGCAGTCTTGGATGATTTTTGTGAACAAGTCTCCGCTCCCTTTTGACGCTTCCAAAATCATAATCTCCACGTCGTCGGGCGTAACAATCACGCCGTCTTGACGCAGACCGTCCAAATCTTCGTAAAGAGCATCTACCTCTTCATCGGTTGCGCCGGGCTGCGTCTTTGCACTCAAAAACGGCGTTCCCAATTTTTCGGAGAAGCGCATGAGAAACTTCCATGAATTTTTCTTAAACTGCACGGGCCACCAGCACCGCGAAAGAATTGCCTCGCCGTAAGGATTGTTGTAGGTGGGATTGTGCTGTACGATAATCCACTTGCGCTGCCAAAGTGCTTCACCTTCGTTGCTGCCAATCTTAGAGCGCAAGCGGGGCTCGTTGCGGTCGTTGAAAACAAACCATTCACGCGGCTTGGCAACAACGGCAGTGGGAATGGATTTGCCCGCTTGCGGCTGCCAGTAAATTTCGAGAAACTGCACTCCGTACAAAACAGACTCCAAAATCGCATCAATGAGCGAAGGAATTTTAAGATTGGCAAAAACGCGCTTGATAAATTCAGACTGCTCCGTATCCACCTCCTCGACATTGATGGCGTATTCAAGAGCCTTCACGCCCGCTATGCGGTTTTGCCAGCACGAATGAACTTGCGCGTCGGTCATCAATTCTTGGTAATCATTGATGCGCTTGCCTAACTTTTTCAGCACCAAATCGGGATTTGGTAAAGCACTAAAAAAGCTACTGCCATAACCGCCAATGTCGCGGCGCGAGGCTTGGACTCCGGCGCTGTACGGATGGCGTGATTGGTGCTTTCGTGCCGTATTTTCAGAGGCTTGCTGAAATCCGATTGTTGTTTTGTTGCTCATTGCTCTGCGTATTAAAAGTTAGAAAAACCATCATCGCCGCCGCGACTTCTGCGTTTTGTTGCACCAAGGCTGCGACGTGAGCGAGATGCAGCGCCTACGGTGCGGTTTTCGGCGCTGCCAAACGCCCGTGCGCCGTATTTTTTCCAGTGCGTGAAAATCGCATACCGAAGCGCATCTAAAGCGTGGTCGAGGAATTTGAGCGGCTCGTCCAGAACGTGTCCGTTTTTGTCTTGCTTCCACTTGTACTGTTTGATTTCACGGAGCAGATTCACGCTGCGCGAGGTGATATGCAATCGGTAGCGCTTCACAACATCAATCCCGACGACGACTTCTTTGTTTGCCGGATGAACGTTGAACCCGGCGCGGTAAATCTCCTCAATGCGGGCAGGCTCGGCATGGTCGGCGTAAATAGCCGCTCGGCGATTCGGCAGCGTGGAGCGGAGACGCTCAATCACATCAGCATTGGTGAGTTTTGTTTCGTAAAAACATTCATCGACATAGACTTTGCCGTCGGCAACCGCCACGTTCACCAGCGCTGTTGGGTTTTGGAAGCCGAAATCCAAGCCATAAACCGATGTGTCCGTGCTGTGGGGCATTGCTTCGACGATTGTCCAGTTGCCGTAGATAACGCTGGTCGGGACTGCCTGTTCGCCCAAACCGTAAATTTTCCAGTACGTTTCATCTTCTTCCCGCAGCCGCTCAATTTCCCTGACGAGCGCTTCTTCCAAAAAGGAGTTATCCAAGTAGGTGCTTTTGATGAGCCGAGCGTCGCTGCGTGGCAAAACCTTGTCGTAAATAAAATGCTCCATCTCAGACGGATTGTAGTCCATGACGACCTTTTCCGTTGTGCGCAAATTAAGCTGCATATAATCTTCAAAGCCAAACTCGTTGCCCTCGTTCATCCACAAGTAATTCCGCTTTGCACCACGCTTTTTCTGCGGCTGGTCAAGGGAAACAAACTCGACGATGTTTGTGCCGTGCAGATAGATGTTCTGCGTCATGTTGTGTGAGGCTTCGTCGTAGAGGTCGTAGCTTTGCAGTAACTCGAAAAAATCCCGCATAACCGTTTGCCGCAGCGAAGGCATGGTCTTTCGCGTTATCGTAAAAATCTTGTGCTGCTCGGTGAGCATTTTCAGAATGAACATCTGCGCAATGCTGAAGGTCTTGCTGGAGCGCGAACCACCTTGATTGATAAGATACCGCACGTCGGG
>JAAFHM010000328.1 GCA_013298375.1 Ignavibacteria bacterium
CCGGTTTGCCCGGTGCTGCCATTCAAAAACACATAGCGTGGGTCTTGTACGCGCTCTGCGTAGGAATAGGTGGACGACAAGGTTAATCCCGCTCTTACACCCGCATATAACGCCAGTCTGCCATTGGCAAGGCGGTACGTCAAAGTCGGCTCAAACGACAAATAATTAAACCGTCCTTCGAGGGAATACTCAATCGGAACATTGGCAGGTTGGTCGGTGGTTTTATCGTAGGCAATCTCGTTACTCGTGAAACTAGATTTTGCGTTGTAGGTAGCGTAGGAAAGCCGCAATGACAAGCCAAAAACATTGCGCTCCGGGCTGGGCGAAAAGGAAAACGGAAATTCTGCCAATGCACCTGCCGCAATGCCAATTCCCGTGCCTGCGGAATACACCGACGTGCCGACGGCGGGAATGCTGCCAAAAGCGCTAAAATTGGGGGTTTGCGTTACCAAATTTACTCCGCCGAATACGCCGAAGCGGTTGTAATAAGAGCTTTCCGCATCAGGGGGTAAATAATCACTAAGACGGACAGAATCTGCCTGCTCGGCAAGCAATGTCCCGCACATTCCGCATAGGGTCAGTGCCGCAAGTGCCAGACGGCGGAGAAAACGTGCTGTGAAGAGGGATTTCATAGAGTTATTGAAAAAATAGGTTGTGGAGAATGTCTGTGTAATGTGTTTCTGCGATAGAATCTGGTGTAGAGACAAGGCATTGCCTTGTCTCTACGGCTATGGCGTTATTGAAACCTAGCGTAGCGTTTTGAATCCTAACGGTTTATCACGAGCGTCGTTTGGTCAGAGCCTTCTTCGGAAGTCAGACGCAAAGCATACACGCCGTTTGGCAGGTTTGCCGTCGAGAATTTCACGGTGTGATTGCCCGCTTCAAATTCTTCCCCCGACCGCGACAGAACCATATTCCCCAGCGCGTTGTAGAGCGCAAGCGTTACCGTACCGGATTGCTTCAGCGTAAAGGCTGTTTGTACGGCATCGTTAGCGGGGTTTGGAGCAATTTCCGTTACCACAAGCTGTTTATCCACTTGCTTCAGCAAACGATTTCCGCCAACTCTGCGCAACGCAACCTTAAACCGTCCATTTTGCGGGGCTGTTACAAAAACATTATTCGTTCCCGAAGGGTCATTCCACGCAATATTTTCGACAACCAATTCGGTGGAATCTATCTCGGAAAGCATCGCAAGTGCCGGTATTTTCATCAGCGTTGTTTCTTTACCATCCCAAGGAGTAAGGAGTATTTTTGCGCGTTGGAAGGTATTTTGCGTTTCGCTGTTGCGAGCAATTTCGGTGCGGCTTTGGTTGGGTTGGATGTAAAGAACACGGCGGTCATAGCGGATGCTGCCGCTAAAGGGCGCGTTGCGCTGCCGCAGCACGTTCAAGTTTTCTTCGCCACGAATAAATAACTCCAACGTAACAGGGCTGCCGGGCGCAGCACTGTCGGGAACAGCTCGCAAGCCCATTTGAACAACAATATCGGTGGTGTCGCCTTTGCGGGTTACAAGCTGCACAGGCGCAAAAGCAGTGTCAATGTCGGATTCTACGCGCAGTGTGTCGAAATACTGCCCCTCAGCAAGTTGCAGAGCCGAAAGCAGTACTGCCGTCGTATCGCCGGGACTGAGGAACACCGTCTGCCCACGAGCCACGCTCATTCCTTGATTTCCTGCTTGGAAACGTTGTGCGGTCAGTCGTGCGGTTCGTGTGCCGTAATTTGCCACCAAGGCAGGAACAGCCAGCCCTTTGCCCGTAACCGACGTGCCGAAATCAAGAGGAAACACCTTGAGTGGCGCACCACGTCCGGTGATTCGTGCCGTTGTTGTAATGCTCTGACCACCATCGGTGCTTGCCGTTATACTCAAGGTTGCGGTTTTGGGTGCTGCTGTTAAAGGATTAAAACGCACGGCAACGACGGCGAAATCTTGATTGAGCAAGGTGAAATCGGTCGTAACATTTTCGGCAATCGCAAAACTAAAATCGTCGCTGTTGGTGAGAACTGCGGGTCTGAGTTTGATGGTTGTACCGCTCACATTGTAAACCTTCACAAGCCGCATTCCTCCGCCATCGCGCAGCGTAACTCGCCCAAAATCAACGGGGTCAATAGCCACAAGTTGGTTGGATGATGCCTGACGAGCAGGCAGAATAGCAAAATCTTCCTCCGAAGCCGACGTGCCACCGCCTGCCGACACAACGACTTTCCCTCGTGCCAAGACCTGTGCCGACATCGGTGATGCTGGCATAGGGACAGTTGCGGTAATTTCGGTGGGACTATCAACGGTAAACCGCTCTACGCGCACTCCGCCGATAGACACGCCGCTCACGGATGTTAAATTTGTTCCAAATAATTTGACGGAGGCTCCGGCTGGCGCAAATGCTGGGCTAAAGGCTGCTACTGTCGGCGGCAAGGCACGATAAACACCGCTTCCGCCAGGACCACCGAATGTTCCGGCAAAAAGACCCGTTCCACAGACTGCCAGGGTGTACACGCTCGGAGTGGAGGAAAAGCCATCATTGACAGCAAGCCAGCTATCGCCATTGTTTGCCGTGCGATAGACACCGCGCGTTGTTCCGATGTAGAGTCCGCCGGCATATTCCACGAAGGACTGAACCGATAAGGCGGAGGGCAAGCCCACATTTGCCTGCGCCCAAGTTGTGCCGTTGTCGGTTGAGCGAAATACGCCTCGCCCCGAAATATCTCCCGCAAAAATGGCTTTGCCATTCGTATAGAGGGCGAAAACATTCTGGGGAAACGTTCCCGCTTGAACACCCGGATTGACCGCCGTCCAATTCGTTCCATTGTCAGTCGAACGATAAACCCCTCTTTCAGTACCAGCTAAGATTGTAGAGCCTGTTTGGACGAAGGCATTAACCGTCGTTTGAGCAGGTATTCCCCCACTTGCCGCTCTCCACGTTGTGCCGTTATCCGTCGAACGATAAATACCATTCTTCAATGTTCCTGCGTAGATGGTATTCCCGCTCACCAGTAAGGCAAGGATATAGACACCTCCGCCAAGCCCATTTCTAATCGTCTCCCACCTAACACCATTAGTGGTCGAGCGAGCAATACCCTCGCCGTATGTTCCGGCAAAAAGCGTTGTACCGTTTGCTGCCATGGCAAAAATCCGCAATTCCGTTATTCCTGCGCTTGAAGGTGTCCACGTCGAGCCGTTATCGGTTGAGCGGAATACGCCGCTTCCGGGCGTTCCGGCAAAGAGCGTCGCATCGTTCAGAAGAATGGCGCGGACTTCTAATGCGGGCAAGCCGGAATTTCTCGGCGACCACGTTGCACCGTTATCCGCCGAGCGAAAAATTCCTGCATCCGTTCCTGCCCACACAATGCCGCTCAAAACACTCATTCCCTGAATAACAGTATTGATAGGGATAGTTTCGTTATTGATAGGAGTCCACCGTCCGCCGGGTGTGCGGTAAATTTGCCCTCGTGATGAGCCTGCAAAAAGCTCAGTTAAGCTTGCTGTCATCGAGGTAATATCGGTTACAGTCATACCGATATTCATGATATTCCACGTTGTGCCGTTGTCGTCCGAACTGTATGCGCCACCTTGTCCGGCAGCAAAAAGCTGTAAGCCGATTGCTTGGATAGAACGGATGCTTCTACCCAACCTATCGCGAAGACCACGGCTTACATCGCTCCATGTTACGCCATTATCGGTCGAGCGGAAGATGCCTCCGCCATTGTCTGCTCCGGCAAAAATTACGCCTCTATGGACTAAAAGAGATTGGATGAAATAGGTGGCTGAGGTAGAAGTAGGCGTAGGAATGCCCATATTACTCGCTGTCCACGTTGTGCCGTTGTCGGTCGAGCGAAATACTCCGTGAAATTCCGTCCCGGCAAATAATGTTGAGCCATTGACAGCAAGTGATGTAATATTGCTCGGAGAGGCAAAAATCTGTCTCCACGTTCTTCCGGTGTCGGTACTACGTCGTAGATCTGTGCCACCAGCAAGTACGGTCGAGCCGTTCGTCAAGAGATCGCGGCATGAAGCTATACTCGGTATCAATCTCCACGTTCTACCGCTGTCGGTGGAACTATACAAGCCCCCGCCGCCTGCAAAGACGGTTCCACCCAACTCCGCAAAACAATCTATTCTGCCGCCATTGAGACCATTACTTCGTTCCCAACGGAGTGGTCGGTCTGCCTGTGCTTGTGCCGAAAGTGAAGGAAAAAAGAGCCAAAGAGCGCATAGCGCCAAAAGAATTATGCGCCATTTCGCAAGGAAGTGTCTGTGAACCATTGTAAAACCTTCAGTAAAAATTCATTGAAAAAAATATAGGGTAATGTTCATTCTTAGGTCTGATGTCATTAAGTTAAGGCTGAAAGTCGCATCAAATCTTGCCCCCTTGACAAAGGGGGCGACGAGCGCAGCGAGTGGGGGATTTGTCGCCAGACGCTTCAAACCTCAAATCCCCCGTTCCCCCTTTGTCAAGGGGGCGAACGATTAAGCGTTTAAAATAAAGCATTTACGCTTAACTTAACGACATTGATTCTTAGGTCGTGTTTACAAATTCACCAAGAACCATAAAGTGGTGCTTGCCAGAAAAACGAAGGAAAGATAATTGTGAGCAGTTTTATCGAATTTTCATCAGTTTATAGGTCTTCGTTGCTTGATTTTCAGGATTTTGTAGTTGCAAAAAGTATAATCCATTTGCCAGGGAGGACATATCCACAGTAACATCTCCGTACTGTACTTGTTGAACCCATAATACCTTGCCTTGCACATCGTACATTGTGGCTGTCAAAAGTCGAAAGTCACTATTGGCAATCGTTACATAATTATTGACGGGATTAGGATACACGCTCTCTTTTTCGAGCAGGTCGTTTTTTACGCTGGTTGGTGCGCAAGCACTAAGAGCAGCAACGTCAATAGTTGCGGTAATTTCGCCGGTGCATTGTTTTGCATCGGTAACCGAAACGGTGTATCTTCCTGCTTTGAGATTGGAGATGGTCGGTTCGGTCTCGCCTGTACTCCACCTGTAGGCGAAAGGGGGAGTTCCGCTTGCCAGATTGACGGTGAGTTTACCATCAGATTTATTCGTACAAACCTGCGCCGTGCCATCAAGTTGCCCGTTGATTGTAGGGCAATTATTCGGCAGGTAAAAGCCAAAATCAACCGTCATATTGCCTGAAGGGTCAAAATTGACATCCGGGCTTGTTGGGTCGCCGTCAAGAAGTGGCTCGCCATCGGCAGTGAGAATAATTGGTTTAGAAATAACATTGAGAGAGGAAAGCGACATTCCCAAAGACTTAGGGTCCTGACCATTATCATCTCCGTCAAGGTCGTTGTTGGGATTGGATTCACCGACAGTATTGACCATATTGAAAAGCGGCTCACCCTGTTTCCAGTTGTTCAATTCCCATACGAACACCTGATAAGCTCCGGGCGCAAGGTTGGAAAAGCGATAATTGCCGTTGTTATCGGTCTTCACCGTACCAACAAACGTTTCGGGTGTGCCGTCGCCATTGGCATCTCTCCACAACACTAAACTGACATTAGCGATGCCGGGTTCTCCAAAATCCTCCAAACCATTTTGATTGAGATCATGCCACACTCTATTCCCAATGCTGCCTCTGCCAATGGGTAAGCTCACATCAACAGTAAGGCTGGTCTCGCAGCGTGCTGCATCAGTAACCATA
>JAAFHM010000663.1 GCA_013298375.1 Ignavibacteria bacterium
TTTTGATGCTGCGGGCAATGTCGTCAGCGCCAGCAATACGGTTGGCTATACAAATATTGGCGGGTATGTGCAAGGTTTGTGGACAAACCCGATTGTCAACATCAATGCTGGAGTTCGTGTGGATAAATACAGCGCCGTACCGCTTGCTGCCGTGCCGTGGGTGGGGCTGACAAAGGTTATTGGGGATTTCAATGCAAAACTACTCTTTGGGCAAAATTTCCGCGCCCCAACGATTGAAAATATCCGTATCAATGCAGGAGTGCGCCCCGAAATTACCACAGCGCTGGAACTTCAACTCGGCTACCAACTCAGCTACAATATGCTGCTTTCGGCAAATCTTTTTACGGTCTCCATTGCCAACCCAATCGTTTTTACGACGATCAACGGTCGGGAAAGCTATTTTAATTACCCACGCACCGGTTCAAATGGCTTTGAACTTGAGTATTCCATCAAAGATTTTTGGGGATTTGTCAATTTGAACTACTCCTTCTACCAGCCCAATGATAATCAGGTGCCGGAGTATGCTATTGCCGGAGTCAACAATGCCCTTTTGGGTTTTGCCCAGCATAAAGCCACCCTCAATTCCAGTTTTCGTCTTTTCGATGATAATATTTCCATCAATCCTTCGGCAACATTCCTCAGTGAGCGCTTTGGGTATGCCGGAGATGATGCGAGTGGCAATGCGCAGTTTCGGCGTTTTTCACCTGTTCTGCTGGTTAATGCCTTTTTGCAATGGCGGAATATCGCTTCGGTGCAGGGCTTGGATGTTGGAATTGGTGCGTATGATATTCTGGGAGCGAATTATACGTTTATTCAGCCCTACAACGCAGGAAATCAAGCACTTCCCGGTCCATCACGAGAGTTTGTTGTTCGCGCTGCTTACACACTCTCCTTCCAATGATGATATTTTTGAAAGGAATTTGACTCAATGATTTCTCACTATTACCCATTCTCTATGTTTTCATCGGCATTCATGCGAATTGCTCTTACCGTATTGTTCGTGCTGTGTCTTGGTAGCGGCGCAACTACAACGCTACAAGCACAGGATATGCCCATTCCGGTACGAATTCACGTGGCATTGCTCAAAAAGGTTTTTTCCTTTAATCGCAATTTGCAAAGTAAGCCCTCGCCCAAAATTACGATCGTCTATACTGATGCCTCGGCAAACATTAAAGACGAAGCCATGAAAGCGTTTACTGAAATCGGTATTTCCGTCAGCGCCATGAAGCTGGAACAAGCATTAAAGGGGCTTGGCGAAACAGATGTTGTCTATGTTGCACCGGGAGCCGCCACGATTCAAAAAATCTGTGAAGAGCGTGGAATTTTTACGATAACCGGCGTACCAGCTTTGGTGGAAACAGGGAAAGTTGCTATTGGCATTGGTGCTGAGGGCGGCAAGCCCAAAGTGTATGTGAACGTGCCATTGACACGGGCGCAAAAACAAGAATTATCCTCTGATTTATTGCGCGTTTCGCGGGTGTTTCAATAACTGCACTCGTTGAAAATTTTACGATAATATATTTTTCTTTGTACGGCTTATGTTCACGAAATTTGGTATTACGCAAAAATTTGTTACCCTCGTCATTGTGCTGCTTTTAGCGGTATCGCTGTTTATTGCCATTTTTGTTCCGGCACAGCAAGAGCGGCAAATGCTGTCTTCGATGAGTGAAAAGGCACAGACGGTGGCAACGGTTATCGCCTCGAACATCGCTCCGGCACTGGTGTTTGAGGATGCAACAACGATTAAAACGAGCCTCGAAACACTGAAAAACCTTTCCGACGCACGGTTTGGCGTTGTTTTTAATGCGCAAAAAAATGTTGTTGCAGAGTACGGAACACAATCTGCCAATGATTTCAAAGAGCGCATTCGCACCGAACTTGGCAAAAATACGCCAGCGCTCTTGGAATTGCCGAATATGGTGATTGCTGTTGTGCCGATAATCTCTAATGGCGTGGCACAAGGAACATTTGCCGTTGGGTTTAGCCGCGATACCCTTGAAGAAAATATCCGTCAAAGCCGTCTTGTGATGATTCTGATTAGTGTGGCTATTTTGCTCGTTGGCAGTGTGATTGTTGGTTCTCTGACGCTGCGCATTGTCAAGCCGTTGCGAGAACTGTCCAGAGCTGCACGGGAAGTATCGATGGGAAATATTAACGTCGAGGTACGGTCTGCAAGCGGTGATGAAATCGGCGTTCTGGCAACAGCATTCAATAAAATGATTACCAATATCCGCTCCTCAATGGGCGAAATCCAGCAACGTACCGAAGCCGCCCAACGTGCAGCGAATGAAGCCCAAGCAGCCCACCGTTCCTCAGAAGAGCAGCAAACATACCTTTCCGAAAGTGTGCAGCGTATCTTGCTTGTGATGCAAAATTTTGCTCAAGGCGACTTGACGGCACATTTGACAGTGAAGAACAATGATGCAATCGGTATGTTGTCACGAGGCTTTAATGAAGCCGTAGCAAATATTCGTGAGTTGGTGATGCAGGTCATCGAAGCTGTCCGCGAAACAGCGCAAGCCAGCAGCCATATTGCTGAAATCTCTCACGCTATGGCAGAAGATATTCGCCAGCAAGCTCGCCAAACTGGTGCTATCGCAGGACTCATAGACCGCATGGATACTATCACCGGACACAACGCCGATGAAGCTGCCCGCGCCG
>JAAFHM010000559.1 GCA_013298375.1 Ignavibacteria bacterium
ATTGAGCGCCAAGCCCTTGGGCTTTTGGCAAACGAAGGCGCAGATTCTATTATAGGGCGTAATGGGGGCTTATTAGCAGGTGTGGGGCTGACGCTCAATTATGACACCCGTGATGCAGCCGTCTCTGCACGAAAAGGGGAATTTTTTGATCTGCGTCTGCTGCCCTACACGCGGCTTTTGGGCAGCGCTTTCGAGGGGTGGCGCGGAACGCTGGAATTGCGAAAATATTGGACGTTTAATGAGCCAAATGCAGAATCAAATGGCTTGGCACACACGCTTGGTGTGCAGTGGTTTACCGATGTGATGACGGGAAATATCCCGTTTTTTCGACTGGGTTTTTTGGGGCAAAATGTTAGTGGGGTTGCTTTGGGGCGCGGCTATTTTGGTGGTCGTTTCCGCGACAAGGTTTTAAGCCATATTCAGGCAGAGTATCGCTTCCCGATATTTTGGCGTTTTGGCGGTGTAGTTTTTGCCGGAACGGGAAATGTTGCCGCTACGCCATCGGCGTTTGACTTTACAACGCTGAAACACAGTGTTGGTGCGGGCTTGCGATTTGCGTTGGTGCCGGAAGAGCGTATCAATTTGCGGATTGATGTTGGGTATGGCTTTGCTACGCGGACGTTCTATCCTTACGTTTCCTTCACCGAAGCATTTTGAACCACCAAAACCTCTCCATTGCTTGCTTTTCACGGCGTGTTCGACCGATTATTTTGGATGAAAATATTTGAACGACAATTCTTTTTCAAACACTATTCAAAGGGAAAAGGGGATAACGATGAAAAAAGTTTTCAAGTATGGTTTGATGCTGCTTGGCGGCATTATTGGGCTGATAGGCGTGGCGGTGTCAGCGATGTATTGGAGCGATTTCCCGCGTTACGAGACATCCGTCCCGACGCTCAAGATTGATTACACACCCACACGGGTCGAGCGGGGGCGCAAACTGGCTTCCATGCTGTGTGTGGAATGCCATCAAAACCCCGAAACCAAGCAAATTACGGGGCGATTGATGTTTGATTTGCCACCGGAATTTGGTACGGTTTATACAAAAAATATCACGCAGCATCCGACAAAAGGCATTGGTGCTTGGTCTGATGGTGAACTGGTTTCCATGCTTCGCACCGGGATTCATCCCAAAACCGAACGTGCCGTGCCGCCGTACATGATTAAGCTGCCGATGATGGCAGATGAAGATGTATTTTCCATTATTGCATGGCTTCGTTCTTCCGACCCGATGGTGCAGCCTCTCGACATAGATAATACGCCGTCCTCGCCGTCACTCTTGACGAAATTTCTCATGCGTGTTGTGCTTAAGCCCTTTGCGTACCCCACCAAACCTATCGTTTTGCCAGACTCGAACAATAAGGTCGCGCTTGGAAAATATCTCGTGAGCAATCTCGGATGTAATGATTGCCATGCTGCCGACGTTACCAAGGTCAACGCCCTTGAAATTGAGAAAACACCGGGCTTCATGGGCGGCGGGAGTAATTGGACGGACGTAAACCGCAAAGTTCTCTATGCCGCAAATATTACCTTTGATGTCGAAACAGGTATTGGCTCATGGTCGGAAGTCGATTTCCGCCGCGCCATGCACGATGGCATACGCCCCGATGGAAAGCCACTGCTCTACCCGATGGAGCGAAAAGTGCAGCTAAGTGACCATGAAATAAGCGCCATTTATGCGTACCTCAAGACCGCACCCCCCCTCAAAAATAGCCGCAAACCAGCCGAAGAATATACGCTTCCGGCAGATGCTTCGGCGGGGTTGAAAGTCTATACCAAATATGGTTGCCAGCGTTGTCACGGGGAAAGTGGCTTAGGCATTGGGGATTTGCGCCAAGCGGACAAAAAATATCCCAATGATTCTACGCTGACCGATGTTATCAAACATTCCAGCAAATATTTTCCCGAAACGGTGATGATTCAATGGGACGGTATCATCAAAGAAGAGGAATATGCGCCACTCTGCGCACACGTCCGCGAACTTGGACGCAAAGCCAGCAACGCACGGGCTTCGCGATAACCTACCCCGATGGAGAAGCGGGCTGTTTGGCACGGAAAAGCAAACAGCCCGCTATCGGACGAGAAGAGTGCTTTTATTCCTCCAGCTTTATTCCTCCAGCAAATCCATTCTCAAGCGTGCTTCTTCAAGGTCAAGTTCCCGCTCAATTTTTCGGACGATTTCGTCGCTGGCTTTGCCCTGCTTACGGAGATTTTTCGCTATATCGCGCTCTACTTCCAACAGTTCAATTTGCAGGGTGAGAAATTGATTGAAGGTCTCGGTTGCTGTGGAAGAAGCGCTGCCCTGCGCATTCGTGCTGCGGAGCGGAAGGTCGGTTTTTTGGAGACGGTGAAATTTAATCTCGTATTTATCCTTGATTCGGGCAAGAATACTCTCATTGACCAGCGCAAAATTATCCTCAATGTGAGCAATAGAGCCGTTGACCACCTGCATACGTGTTTCGTATTCTTCCGCAAGCGGCGAGTACGCGGGTAGTTTCAAGCGCCGAATAAGCCAAGGCAGCGTTAATCCAAAAACAACAAGCGTAAAAATCACTACGCAAAACGTGAGAAAGATAATAAGATTACGATTCGGAAATGGCGTATTTGCGCCAGCCATGAGCGGTATCGCCAGCGCCGCCGCCATCGAAACGACCCCCCGCATACCCGACCACCCAAACACCGCCATATAGCGCTTGTCGTAAAATTCACGCTCCCGAATACGCTTGCTCAAAGCGCGTGGTATCAACGATGACGGGACAACCCAGATAAAGCGTACCACGACGACTACCAAACTCACCGCAAGCCCGTACCAAAGCAGAGTTCCGAAGGAAAAGTCTCCCAAGCCCTCTAAAACACGCGGCAACTGCAAGCCAATCAAAATAAATACCAAACCATTCAGCACAAAAATAATAACCTCCCAAACCGCGTAGGTCTGTATTCGGGAGTTGTGCGAGAATAAATCTGCTGAACGAAAGGACAAATACAGTCCCGTCGCTACAACCGCCAAAACACCCGAAACATGGACGGATTCCGCCAGCAAATAGGATGCGTATGGCGTTAATACTGTCAACGTTGTTTCAACGGTGGGGTCGCAAATAAATTTTTCATGGATGATAAAAAGCACGTACCCAACCGCCAGCCCAATAACCACACCGCCCACAACCACCATCGCAAATTGTCCACCCGCTTGCCAAAACGAAAATGCGCCCGTCATAACGGCAGCAATGGCGTATTTGTACGCAATCAGCCCGCTTGCATCGTTCAGCAAACTTTCACCTTCCAAAATAGCGATCATGCGCGGATGCAGCCCCAGTCCTCGCGTGACCGACGTTGCTGCGACGGCATCCGGCGGCGAGACGATTGCGCCTAGTAAAAACGCCTCTGCCCAGCCCAAACCCGGTATCAGCCAATGCGCCG
>JAAFHM010000636.1 GCA_013298375.1 Ignavibacteria bacterium
TTAAGCAATGACATTATTCTCTCTTTAACTAGCCCTGATTGGGTGATGAGTATTGTTCATGCACAATCATTAACTTAAAATGGTATTATACACTATGATTAACTCAATAAAAAAAAACAAAGAAGCCACAAAGCGATGATTTTATCACGCTTCGTGGCTTTTTCACTCTTCTGCCGACTATTATTGCTACTTCGGTCATTTACTTTTCCACACACGGCTCTTTGCGCCGCGTGTCGGTAATATGCGTGATTTTCCAGCCGTCTTCGGTGCGAACACAGTGAAACGCATTGACCCCGCAATGGCTAAACTTTTCGCCGATATAGAATTGATACGGTGTCCAAACCGTTGCCAAGCCATCGTCAATCTGCACATCGTACCGCACAATTCTCTCGTCATAGATTGTTCCTGCGGGCTTCGGTGCAGCAATCGCTTTCATAAATTCATCAATCGCTTCGATGCGAAATTGCGGCTTGCCATTGCGCATCGAACTGGTGTGTAACGATGCCGACGGATGGAAGGCTTTCCGCGCTTTGGCGCTGTCACCCGCTTTCATCCCTTCAAACATTTGCTGTATGACGGCGACGACCGCTTTTTTACTTGCTTCGACGGATTCTTGTGCCGAAGCGGTGTTGGTGAAAAAGCACAAAACGGCAAGAAACAAGACGGCGTTAGAAACTTTTTTCATTGGAGTATCACAAATAATTTGAAAACAACGATTCTATGCGGTGTACGGGCGAAAAGCCTTGGAGTTACGGTTGTTCGCCTTCAAAGGGCGCATCAACCGCCTCCCAAAGCTCAATCTTATTACCTTCGGGGTCATAAATCCAACCAAATTTTCCGTACTCATATTCCTCAATCTTGTCTTCGACCCGCACTCCTTCTTTACGCAATTCCTCCAACAATGCAACTAAATTTTCGACCCGATAATTGATCATAAACGGCGCTGTGCTTGGCTGAAAATAGTCGGAGTCTTTTGTAAAAAGCGACCATGTTGTTGATTTGCGTATTGCGGGCTGCTCGTCATCGCGCCACCAAAAAAGCCCATAACCACCCTCTTCTACGGGTATTCCGAGGTGTTTGCTGTACCATGTGCGCATTTCCGAGACATCCTGCGCCTTAAAAAAGATGCCGCCTATGCCAGTTACTCGTTTCATCGGTGTTCCTTTATTGAATAAAAAAAAATGAACTATCGTATCGGAGTTTCCACACGAATCTCTACGGTGCGAGAGTAGAAGCGCCCTTCAGGGGCAATGTTTGTATAAAGTGCCGTCCGCCCACCAACGCCGCGCATTTTTTGAGAGCCAATCCCTATTTCCCTGCCCACCGCTTGCGCACGTGCATCTGAAAGACGGACATTCGATGCTGCATCGCCCGATTGGTCGGTATGCCCCGTGATGGTCACGATGGATTCCAGCTTAATGTTGGGCTTGATAAATTCTTTCAACGTGCGAGCATTTACACCCTCAATAGCCGATTGCTCAAAGGGAAAACCAATGAGACGATACACGTCCACTTCTTTATCAGCAATGCGATCTTGCCGTTTGCGCTGAATCGTAATCTGCTCCACGCCAATACGTCCACCGGCAGTAAACTCTTTATCATCGTTGTCCAGCACCTGCAACTCATACCGCAGAGGCTCTTCGGTGCTAGGGATCGTGCTTCGCTCACGCGATGGTCGCCATTCGTAATTTGCATCCGGCGCACCAAGCGTTGAAAATTCCTTGAGTTTCCTCGCACCTTGAAATGCGCGGAGTGTCCATTTTGCAAACCCGCTTGAGGCTTCAGCATTCATCACGAATTTCACCAACGGAGCATCGGTTTCTCGCAGCGTATCCGCCAAAACGAGCGGTTTCATAATTTCCCACGAGTCCGAGTAAATTTCCACACGGCGATTTTCCTCTGCACCAATGACAGGATTTTTCGAGTTTGAAGGCTTTTCCGGTAGCGCCCGCCCTTGAACACTGATTCTTGGCGCAGCAATGCCCCAAACATCTGTTAAATACTGCTTCACCGATTGAGCGCGGCGCTGGGAGAGCGTTGGGTCATTTTCCTCCGAAGTCGGACCAAAGCCAATTTCGCCCAAACACCCCACAAGCCTTACCGTTGCTGTCGGATTATCCCGAAGCCGCTTGCCCAAAATATCCAAAATGCTGTAATATACATCTAATGCTGTTTTGCCGGAAAACTGCCGTTCGCTGAACGTCCGCGTATTTGCTTGCGTCAAGCGCTCATATCGCGCCGGAATAACATCAGAATTTTGGTCAAAAAAGATATAGTCCAAAAGCGGATATAACTGCCGCGAAACAAATTCTTCGGTTTTCAGCAAAATCAACTCGTAGTCATTCCCATCACTATCCACCGAATACGCCTTCACGCTGGCAGTGAGTTTCTTTGTTGGCACCGGAGCGGTTTTAGGAGTTGGTGTCGGCGGCGGAGCTTGCACAGACACACGAGGACTTGATGCTTCGAGTTGTGGCGGCGGCACAGGTGTTGAAGGATTGTATTTGACGGCAAGCCCGAAACGCAGTGTATTTGCTTGCCACGCCAAGCCTTGTACAAACGGTGTCAACGCTAGTGCGTACTGCACTTCCGGCGTGAGCAAAAAGTCCTTACGGTCGGTGAGCGCTAAATCATAGCCAATCCCACCTATCAGAGCAAGTTGCAGTGCCTGTGCGCTTGGCAAAGGTTGGTTTGTGAATACATTCCGCGTTGTTCCACCGCCCAAAAACGTTGCCGTTCCCGTCCCTTCGATAAGTTCTTCACGCTGTGTAAAGGTCGGTGCAAGCAACAGCCCCGCTCTTATGCCCGCCATAAGGTGAAAACCATTCAGCACACCGGGCAA
>JAAFHM010000496.1 GCA_013298375.1 Ignavibacteria bacterium
TTTGTTCGGTTAAAAGGGAGGACATCCCTCAAATATGAAAATCAAATGAGAATAAGTGACTGCTCCACAAATGGCATCATGCGCTCAGAAACAGCCTTCTTACTGACTAAATCAACATTTTCGCCGAGAATTTCCTCTAATTCCATTGCCAAATCCGCTGCCTCGAATCCAACAGGACGCGAAAATTCGACGAGAATGTCAACATCGCTCTCTGAACGTGCTTCACCACGAGAATACGAGCCAAACACGCCAATCATTGCAAGCGGATATTTCTCTTGCAAATATGGCTTTCGCTCTTGAAGTTGTGCAAGTATGCGGGGAAGAGTGGTCATTTTTCTTGAGAAATAATGTAGAATAATGGCTCCGATGTTACCCAAGCAATTCCCGCGCATCCGCCACCTTACCAGCAACCGCCGTTGCCGCAGCCGTAATTGGCGACGCAAGCAGTGTCCGTGCGCCTTTGCCCTGACGACCTTCAAAGTTACGGTTGGACGTACTAACGCAGTATTCACCCGCTTTTACGTCGTCGCCATTCATCGCAATACACATCGAACAGCCCGCAGAGCGCCATTCTGCGCCTGCTTCACGGAAAATTTTGTCCAAACCTTCCGCTTCTGCCTGACGCTTCACCTGTTCTGAACCCGGCACCACCAACGTCCGCACACCGTCGGCAATTTTCCGCCCCTTCAGCACCGATGCGGCTTCACGAAGGTCAGAAATACGGGCATTCGTGCAAGAGCCAATAAAGACGACGTTTACAGGCTGCCCCAGTATTGGTGCGCCCGGCGTGAGATTCATGTAAGCAAGCGCTTTTTCAAGTGCCGAGCGGTCGCCGACTGATGCGGCTTTGGCAGGATCGGGAATGCGCTGCGTAATACCCATGCCCATTCCGGGATTTGTGCCGTAGGTAATCATCGGCTCAAGTGCGCTTGCATCCAGCGTAACAGTATGGTCGTAGCTTGCGCCGTCGTCGGTGGGGAGTGTTTTCCAATAGGCAAGAGCTTTATCCCAATCCGCACCTTTCGGTGCAAACTCGCGTCCTGAGACGTATTCAAACGTGGTATCGTCCGGCGCAACCATGCCTGCCCGCGCACCGCCTTCGATGCTCATGTTAGAAATCGTCATGCGTCCTTCCATCGAAAGTGCGCGAATTGCCGAACCTGCGTATTCATAGACGTAGCCCGTACCGCCCTCAGTGCCGGTTTTGGCGATAATTGCCAAAATAATATCTTTCGCAGTAACGCCTTTTTTGAGCGCTCCATCAACGTGAATGAGGCAGGTTTTCGATTTACGCTGCAAAAGGCATTGTGTCGCCAGCACGTGTCCGACTTCGCTTGTGCCGATACCAAACGCTAGCGCACCAAACGCTCCATGCGTGGAAGTGTGGCTGTCGCCGCAAACAATCGTCATACCGGGCTGCGTTGCGCCGAGTTCGGGTCCAATCATATGGACGATGCCTTGTTTGTCGCTGGTGAGGTCGTAGAGCCTGATTCCATGCTCGTTTGCATTGGCATAGAGCGTTTGTACTTGCTTTGCTGCCATTGCGTCGGCGACGGAAAGGTCGCGGGAAATGGTCGGCGTGGAGTGGTCGCAGGTCGCAAGGGTGCGGTCTGGACGGCGCACTTTCAATCCACGCGATTTCAATTCCGAAAATGCTTGTGGCGACGTTACTTCGTGGATAAGGTGCAGGTCAATGTAGAGAACAGCTGGGCAGTCGGGTTCCTGGGAGACAACGTGTTTGTTCCAGACTTTTTCAAAGAGTGTTTGTGGCATAGAGTTTTAGAACAATGTTAAGTGATAAATTTTGAGTTTTTTTGTTGAGTGTTTATGGCACCCAGCCGAGGTGGAGGACAAAACCAATAGAGACATAAATTATGGATAAACTTACACACCCTCTAAGCCGCCAACCTACACCAATTCCATTCGTCTTGGCACCTGCTTGTAGTTCACCGATAACGCTGATTTGTCGAAAAATATCATCGTTAAAACTGAAAAACCGTCCCAGACCGAATGACGTAGAATGAAAAGTTGTATCAGTACGTTCAATAACACCATAAGTCACACTATATGGTTCAACAAAACCGAGCGCTCCTCCACGTCCCTGCCCAGTCAACAAGATTCCACCACGAATATAGACACTAAGTATTGATGATTGCCAAGCAACTGAAAAGCTAGCATCGCCACCAGTAAGAATACCAGCCGAAAATGGTGAGGTCACGTCTGCTCCTAGACCAACACCGATACTACCACTTATCCAATACCAATTCTCGCTCGGCTTCTGCACACTATCTATTTTTGTGGAATCCAGCGTTTGTGCGCTCAGTGGGGCATAACAAAATGCACACACGCTGAGAAGCGCAAGAATGGGGCGGCTGAAGAAAAAGATTTTCATGAATCTACTCTGAAAAAAAAGTACAGGTAATCGCTATTGCTCCACGTAACCATGCGCTTCTCATGCTGTTTCTCGCCTCTGAATTATATCCCATTTGTTGCCATATAAGTCCTCAAAAACAACCACCGTGCCGTATTCTTCCTCGCGTGGCTCTTCGCAAAAACGAACACCGCGAGAATGATAAGCGTGGTAATCGCGCCAAAAATCGTCAGTGTGCAGCAAAAGGAACACCCGCCCTCCAGCTTGATTACCAATGGCAGCACGTTGCGTATCATTCGAGGCTTGCGCCAAAAGCAGCGCTGCGCCCGCCATGCCCGACTCAGAGCGCGGCACAACACGCACCCAACGCTTTCCACCGCCGCCAAGCGGCGTGTCTTCGAGAAGGTCGAAGCCGAGCGTTTTGGTGTAGTATTCGATTGCTTCGTCGTAGTCGCGCACGACGAGGGAAAGTGCGGTAATTGCTTGGTTCATGGTTGCTTGCTTATCGTAATTTGTTCAGTTCCAGCACAAAATTCAGCAAAACATCTTCACCCGAAACACTCGTGCCAAAGCCGTAAATTTCGGATAGGAAGTTGACTTAACGGGTAAATATAGACAATTTCTTTCAATGGGTCAATAGCCATACAAGGCGGCAGCCGTTTTCCATCCATTCCTACATTGTTTCGCACGCTGTACATCTGAAATTAACCCAGGGAATAATTCGATAAACTCCTTGATAAAAGGGCTTCGGTACTTCTTTTGTCAAGCGCTTTTTATGACCAATATTAAGGAAAGGATAAAATAAAGTATGAAGTATAAAACCCTGAGACCAATGCTGAAGAGCTTTTCGGGGTTCATACTTTCCTTAAGCCGCTTCGGCAATCAATACAAGAAAATAACGAGAAAAAACTTCTTGGTTATGAGGGCAAATTTCCACACCACCCGCCGTTTTTCCTACCTTTTTCATGCGATTGCCCTAAGATTTTTTCATCAGAGTTTCGCTCTTGTTGCATTTTTCCCTATATTTGCAAGTCTGTATCCCAACGTCCGCAAATCCCCTAAGTTGTTGGAAATTTTCACTTTCATATTTTTACAAACGCTATGGCAAGTAATGAACGCATTCTTTCGGTTACGATGGAAGATGAAATGCGCAATTCCTACCTTGATTATTCCATGTCGGTTATTGTCTCACGCGCTTTGCCGGATGTGCGCGATGGCTTGAAGCCTGTGCATCGTCGTATTCTTTACGGTATGACCGATCTTGGCTTGGCATCGAATCGTCCGTACAAAAAATCGGCGCGTATCGTTGGTGAAGTGCTGGGCAAGTACCATCCGCACGGCGATTCGTCGGTCTATGACGCAATGGTGCGCCTTGCACAGCCTTGGTCTATGCGGTATCCGCTCGTGGATGGGCAGGGCAATTTTGGTTCGATGGACGGCGATTCTCCTGCGGCAATGCGTTATACCGAAGCGCGGT
>JAAFHM010000672.1 GCA_013298375.1 Ignavibacteria bacterium
TTTGCCGTTTGCGCGGGTTTTGCTCCACCGTCCGCAAACATTCTGCGAACATCCTTGACGCTTTGATTGATGCCCTCACGGGCATCGCATTTCAACTTGCTGTTCCATAGACCTGACCAGTTACTTTTCTTTTTACAATGGGATTGAAAATCTTCTGAAAAGAACAACGAAATATTGCGCTGTGCCTTTGCCGAAAGGTGAGCAGTGGCACTCTGAATTAGCCCTACGTTTTGCCGATCCCGCAGGAAATGGTTTTCCTACTATCCCCCCAACTCAATCACTGACGATATCCACACAGACCTTCTGAAACTCAGAAAACTCCACCATGTTATCGCACACGGCTACGCAATGAATCTTGATTGGTCACAAATGAAACCAACGATTGAGGCAATTCCTCGTGTTTATGGCATTTTTCGTCAAAATCTCGAACGATTTCTTTTCACTCAACAATCTTGATGAGCATTCGCTTTGTTCTTCGACAATCTCAGCCTGAATACCAGATAAATCCTCATGTTGAGCCCGCCGCAAGCGTGACCACAAAACTTTTGTCAAGCCCTTCAATCCTTCATAAACAGCCCTGCCGCCTCGCGCAAAATCACCTTCGCGCACTCTACCTTTGGCATCGGTGAAAAATCACGCGGCGGATTGCTCTGCGTGAGAATGGTAATCGTGTTTTCATCACCATCGAAGCCGCTTTGCGGTTTGCCGAGGGCGTTCAGAACAATCATATCCGCACGTTTGGCAACGAGTTTTTTCTGAGCATTGTCCAAGTGATTACGTGCTTCAAGTGCAAAGCCGACGATAACTTGTTTGTCGCTTTTCACAGCACCAACAGCTGCCAAAATATCCGGCGTTTTGGTGAGACGAAGCGTCATTGTTTCCCCAGTATCTTCTTTTTTAATTTTGCCCTCATGCTTCTCCAAGGGCGTAAAATCTGCCACCGCCGCCGCTAAAATAATCACATCGGCATTCTCTCGGCGCTTCATCACTTCATCGAACATTTCCCGTGCTGATTCCACATCCACACGCTGCACTTTATCCGACGCTTGTAAATTGACGGGTCCCGCCACAAGCGTAACCTTTGCGCCATACCGCGCGGCTTCTTCCGCCAAGGCAAATCCCATTTTTCCCGACGAATAATTGCCGATAAACCGCACGTCGTCTATTTTCTCGTAGGTTGGTCCTGCCGTAATGACGACATTTTTGCCCGCAAAGGGAAACGGCACACCGCCCACATCCACGCTGCTGCTTTGTGGCACAGCCGTCTCGCCGCGCTGCTCGCGTTTGAGCTTGGTTAATTCCAACTCAGCATCGAATTGAATCGCTTCCGCGCCGTCTTGTAGCGTTACGACGGTCTTTCCAAGCGCTTCTTGAATGGGGTCTTTCGGCGTTGGAGCGCCGGAACTTGCGGCTTTGGCAGTAGCAGGGTCAAGTTTTGCCGCAAAGCCCTCAAACCGCTTGCTGTACGCCTCGAAAGCCTCACTGGGAGTGGGAGGGATTGATGATTGGTCATTGGTTGGTTGGTCATTAGGCATTGGTGCTTGGTGCTTAACGCTTGGGGCTGGCGAACTTGGAGCCGCAGCAAAGCGATTGTATGTTGGAGCGTTGAGGGCAGCAAAGAGCGTATCCAAAAGGACGTGTGTTTCCGGCAAACGTCCTGCACCGACAAAGCCGCTTGCTAACTCGCCTTCTTCCGGCGGAATAATGTATGCGCCATCACTGCGAAGAAGAGCGCAGTTACGCTGTGTGGCGGGATGGATCCACATTTCCGTATCCATCGCCGGAGCAATCAAGAGCGGTTTTTCGGGCGGCAATGCCAGCGCCACCGTTGCAAGCGCCGTATCGCAAATGCCATGCGCGAGTTTGCCGAGTGTCGTCGCGGAACACGGTGCTATCAGCATTGCGTCGCACCACCGCGCCAGATGAATATGCCACGAACCGCCAGACTGTGCGCCTTCCTCAAACATTTCGACGGCAACAGCATTTTTGGTGAGATTCTGCAACGTCAATGCCGGAATAAACTGTGTTGCTGAAGGTGTCATCACAACGCGAACTTCGTGTGGTTTGCTGTTTTCGCCGCGCTTCAGGATTTCTCGCACCAAAAGTGTGGCTTTGTATGCCGCGATGCTGCCGCTAATGCCAATGAGAATCTTCATATCGTCAAGAAATGATGAGGAAAAATACGAGTTGAGCAGCCCCAAATTAGCGAATTTCTTCGTGGCAATTCACAAAGAAAAAAAGCCTGACCCATGCCTCTTGTTTCAAGCATTGGTCAGGCTTTGTGTTTTTGAACGTCGATTTCTGCGCGTTAGTATTGCATAATCTTCCGTGCTGCCTCGGCGACTTTATCCGCCGACAGCAGAATGTCCATTTCAAGCACCTTTGCAAAGCCAACCGGAATATCTTTCGAGGCGACACGCCCAACGGGAGCATCCAGATAACGGAAAAGTTCTTCTTGAATGGAAGCCGCAATTTCGCCACCGAAGCCGCCATTGCGGTAATGTTCGTGTGCCACAAGCGCTCTATTGGTGCGCTTGACAGACTCAAACACGGTTTGTTTGTCCCAAGGAGCGAGTGAGCGCAAATC
>JAAFHM010000561.1 GCA_013298375.1 Ignavibacteria bacterium
AGGTTACATGAAAGAACCGTCATTGCTGACTATTGCCGTCGTTAATGTTTTGGGGCAAGAAGTGATGCGGCTTCCGGCGGAGTGGGTAGGAGGAGATTTTTCTTGTTCACTTGAGGTTGGAGATTTGCCACAGGGGTTGTATTTCCTTCGTTTCATAGCAGACGATCGCTCTGAAACTCGCGTGATGACTATTCTGCGATAGGTTTTTAGGCAAAATCGTGTTGTGTATCTATTTTCCTACTTTTTCGCGTAATTCTATGCTCCATCATCGTTTCTGCTTGTTTTTTGCATCAAGCCTAGTATTGATGCTCTCTGGGGCGCTGATAACCTTAGCACAGATGCAAAAGCAGACCGCTTCCCGTACAAAAGCGGTACCAAGTTTCACGGCACAAGACTCAGCAGTGATGCGCTCTACGCATATTTCTGTTTCTCGTGCGAGAATTGGTCAGCGAGTGATTGTCAATGCCAGTTTTAGCCCAAATGCGTGTAACAACCCAGCTTCTGTGCCTCTTCTGACCTGCAAAATCGAGAATGCCCCGGAAGAGCGAGTACCCATAGAGGAGCGTTTTGCCTATAAAAATCGCTCTATCGGAAGTAATAACTGGTCGTACAATTTCCGATTCGGCTATGTTCCTGCCGAAGCGAAGCACATCATCATTCGTGCGCTCTGGGTGCGTGATAGCGACACACTTACGCTGCGCATAGATACGGCAAAACCAACATTTACCATCCTTCCGCCCAATTATGGCACAGGAACGAGCCTCAGTCAAGACAAGCAAATTGCTCTTATTGATACTGCCAGCCCTAATGCCGAGGGAAATATCTTGCAACGTGTAAAAATCACACTAACTCGCCTTGCCCCGCCATATAGTCACGATATTCCCGTACAAGTTTTGATGCGCCCCGGAAGTACCTTTCCCGATATTGTCTATGCCACAGCAGCCTCAATTGAACTCTTCGGTAAAGCGCCGTACATAGATTATGCGGCTTCTGCACTGGCTGTTTTTGCCGGAAATCAGCCCGACACGAGTATTCATTGGAAATGTACGCCGGAGACACTTCGCTTGAGGGCTATTCGCCCGAGCGAGGATAATACCGCGGTGCAAGCAGATATTGAGGCGCTGGGAATTCCGATCCCTGCGGTTCAGCGTGAACTATACTCATTACAAGGTGCTTTAGTACTGCGTTATGGCTATAGAGTCCGCAATCCTTTCAACGGAATGATAGATTCCATGCCTATTCGACGTATGTGGGCAAATATTCGCACAACGTTTGTGCATGACAAAACGCAGGATGATGCCGACACAAATGCTCATCGTTCCTTCATCAAATGGCTTCGTAGCTATGTTTCCGAAGCTACGTTGCCCGAAAAACTTCTTACTCTCAAATCCGCAAAAAATCTCAATGTGCAGATACTCCACTCTCAGCAAATAGGATCTACACTGCTTCAGCGCTTGAAGCAGGCATTGAAAAAAGAATCAAAAGAGTTACGTGTTTCTCAAGAAGAGGCGCTGAAAGATGAATGTGATATTTGGTCAAAACTGGACTGGAATGTGCGTCGTGGCTTGCCAAAGCCAATACGAATGATTGCAGAGAGCGCCGCGCCGGAAGAATGCTCGCGGTTGTGGGAACTGTATGCTTCGCGCCTTGCACCGACAGATTTCTCAGCGTGTGCAGTTTTTCTTGATGAAGCACCGCCGCAAAACCCTGATGAAACCTTACCCGCATCATCAGGAGTAATTCTTGCGATTGTGCCGTTTGGTGCATACTCGCAATACGCTTGGGATAACACAGCTTCTCAGGCAACGATACGTGATTGTATTGTGAGCGCACTCAGCCCGAACAATGCAGCGCGGGAGAAATGCCAGACATATCAGGATTTACGCTCTCTTTCGCTCTTTTCTGCAAAAAAAGACGATTGGCTGAACGAAAATTTTCGCACCGATAATATCGCAAAAAGCCTGAAATCCAAGACCGTTGCTGAGTACCTCGACACGCTTATTTTCAAAGAACGATACAGTACGGCGGTGCAGTCGGAACGCGCCTCGCAAGCCGCGTATAAAGCGTTCCTCGCATGGAGCGACACGGCGAAAACTCTCAGTGATGCGCCATTCCTGCTGATGGAAACCGATACGGCAGCAATGGCTCGTATTCGGGAGGAATATAGCGATTCGTACTCTATGCCTAATAGGGAGAGAAGTGAGCGTATATGCTCAACCACTGAAGAAATTAAGCGTTTCGCTTCTACGGGTAAGCCTATACCGCCGCATCTCACCTCGTTTGGGGAGGTTGAGGACGAATGCAGTTCTGTGGCTTGGATGTATGAACATATCTACAAAGAGGCTAATATCCGCCGTGTGTTGGTGGCATTCTCCACAAGCGGCGCAAACAAAGGGCTGCCGGCATTTGCTATTTGTATCGGCGCTTCACTTCTTGATTCCAATGCTGTGACAAGACCGCTCACCAAGCAAGTCCGCAAGCCGTTTATGCACACACTTTTGAGTGCAGAAACACTCCACAATCTGAGTTGCGAGGCAATAGACGGCGAATGCCCTGTTCGCGGCTCTATGACAACGGAGTACCGCACACTCTACGATTATTGCACAATGAAAACTCGTCAGGGGAAGTTTGTTGACCGAACAAAGGAGATTTTGATAGGGCAGAAATGATGACAGTTTTTCAGAATAATCTCTGAAAGCAAGAAATGATAAGGCTTTCGAGGGGATGGATGGCGACAATCAAGTTTTTACGGGGTTTGAATGCGGAGAGTTTCTCACAAGGCTCATATTTACTGTGCTTGCAAATATTGATGGCTGCTCAAACACGCTTCGTACAAGTGATGCGATGAACGAGTGTATCGTTTTTGCTCCTTACTGGTTATTCTGGGTACAGTCAGCCTCCACGCAAGTATTCACGCTCTTTACCAAATAATCCGTACTGACTCTTTTTCGACTTTAAACACCGAGCTTTTCTCAAACACGATTTGCACAGGTACTACGATGAAACCATTTTGCATCCTTTTGTGCGCTTGTTTGCTTGGTTCTCAAGCACTCACCGCACAAACACTCATGGAACGCTACCGCGCTGCTTTTACGCTAAAGCCCGAAGAAGGTATCTCCTTTACCGCCGACACCACCACACGCCTTGCCAATGCTGCTGTTCCGGCGGTAAATCTTTTACTGTCGGGGGCATTTGTGCTGATGGGTTCGGGGATGGGCGGGCGCACACAAGCAATAACTTCCGACGGCAAAACCTTTACACCCCGCACTTCCGCAAGTGGGCTGAATAGTTTTGCTGATGGCAGCACAATTTACCTCCCCGATGGGCGAATGCGCTACATCGGACAAGAAACCTCGCCCACACACACACAGCAACGACCACGCCAGCGCAT
>JAAFHM010000111.1 GCA_013298375.1 Ignavibacteria bacterium
GTTAAGAAAAAACTCATTAATCGCTGTTTCGGATATCCACCAACGTTTTTTGAACTTCGTAGCGCGAATTTTCCCTGTTTTGATATAATCTCCCCGAAGGGTTTCTTTGTGGATGTTCAAGCGCCTCGCTGCTTCTTCCAAAGCATAGCAAGGAATGCCATTGACCACCCGAATCATTATGCCGTCATTGGTTTTTTGCATAGAGGATGAAACTTTCGTATATTTTGCGACGTAGGTAAACTTTACGTTATAGATAATAAACTTTTAACACTGCAAATATAGTAAAATTTTACAATTCAATGCAAGTAAAATTTTACACTTTGCCTATTTTTTTATCGCAATGAGAGACCCTTTCAATATCAAAGCTCAGGCAGGTGCTGTCTTTGACGAAAAAATGCGCAAAAGAGAGATTGGTCAAAGAATCATGCAGGCAATGTCTGATATTGGCATTACCCAGGAAGCATTAGCGGAAAAAGTAGAACTGAAGGCAGATAGTCTCAAAAACTACACCCAAGGACGAGCAGAGCCAAAGGACAGCTTTTACCAAGTAATGCGTGATTTAGGCATCAGTCCTGAATGGTTGAGATACGGCAGGGGTACGCGATTTGAAGGAAATGAAGCAGGGGAGTTTTTGAAGCAAAAACACAATGAAGTATTGAGACTTGCGAGTGAAAATTTTAACGCCATTGAGGAGATTATGAGTAAGCAAGCGAGTTCGGCACAGCCTTTGCGGATTGAAAAAACAAATATCGGTTCTCCCATTTCTTCTATTGACGCCAAAGGAATAATACGTGTGTATATGACCCCTGCCAATGCCGGACGCGGCTTCGCGCTTGAGGATATGCCCGATGCGCAGGATGCTCGTCCATTATTTACGAACAATGATGATGTTATTGTTGTGCCAGTTTCGGGCAATAGCATGGAGCCTGTTATTATGGACGGCGATAGGGTTTATGTTGACACAAGCCGCAAGGAACCACGTTTTGGAGAAATCGTACTGTGCAATGTTGACGGCGTGAACTATGTGAAATACTACATCAAAAAAGATGATGGAAAAATTTATCTCGCCAGCCTGAACAAGAATTATCCGCCAATGCGCATCAATGGCTTTAATAATAGCCGTGTGTACGGTGTTGTGGTGCAGATAAGCCGTACTCCCGAACGGGCGAATATGCAGGATTTTGTTATTGAGGAATAGCTAGCGTTCTTCAAAATACAGCTCTGCCTCTGCAATCTGGCTCTCATCCCGCAGCGTCAATCGCTCTTTGTTGTCAAAAGCAATAACCAGCACGTCCGCTCCCATTTCTTGCTCTTTTTTCCACCAGAGGACACGGTGAAGAGCAATACCAAACTTGCTTTGGAACGATTTGATGTCGTAGGTAGGTGATTTCGATTCCATAAAAAACAAACTTGTTTCCAGCGACACAGCCCGCGCACTACAGAAGTGCGACCCTTGTAGCGGACTTGTGTTGCAAAGAACTTGAAACAAAAGCAGTAGCGGGCTGCGTCGCCGAAAACTCGGTTTGCAGTCCGCTCAAGGGTCGCGGTACAAATATACGATATTTTTTTTCAAACGACTCCTGGAGAATAGACATGGGAAAAATGACTAAAGAAATAGCAGATGCACTTGTGTCCAGCACCAAAGGCTATATTAAGGAAGCAAAGGAAAATGTTCAGACCACACAAGGGAACTTTGGTAGAGCAAAAGCTGAACCTAATATTGACAAGAAAAAAGCTGCTCTGAGGGGCTTATTGAAGGACGTTAATAGGCAAATTGATAGGTTTAATGGGGTCTACGAGGGATTGCAAGGCAATTTGAAGGGCGAGTCTTTTGGTGACCACAAAGACCTTTGGGATGTATTTGATAGTCTCTCTCCAGAAGTTCTTAGTAAGCTCAATGACCTTCAACGGAAAATAGAAGATGAGATTCGCAGGTAATAAATATGGCACGTCCACGCACTCCCAGCAAAAACCGCATTTACCACCCTCTCTACAGCGTCGCTTATTTGGAGCGGCGCTACGATAGATATTACGTCGTCCTGAAGGGCAAGCGCACTAACACCGAAATTGACTGGAAGCCAGAAAACAAGCCGCTTGCACTCAAGGCGTTGGAGCGTATCGTTCTTGAATATCTGAACCCAACGCCGAAAGAAGAGAAGCAGTTAAAAATTCACACGATTGCTGATGCCCTCGAATTGTGGGCAAAAATCCAGAAGCAGCGCAACAAAGAAGATACCTATCGAAAAATTCGCAATGCGTTTAATAACCTCATGCCAGAAACGGGCTTGCTCCTGAGCGACACCGAGGCAATTCGGACAACGGTTCTGGAGCGATTACAGATTGTGCCTCTTGTCAATAACACCAAGCACAAACAGTTGTCTTGGCTGCGTCAGTTTTTCTCGTTTTGTGTTGACGAAGGGTATTGTTTGCGAAACCCAATCACGAAGGCGTTGTTCCCAAAACAGACAGCGATTGAGCGGGATGCGTTTTCGGACGAGGAGATAGAGATGCTTATTCGGTACTTTGAAGCAGAGAAAAATGGCGACAGGCGACAACTCGTCTTGTTGGTTCGCTTCTTGCAATGGTCGGGGGTGCGCATCAACGAAGCGCTCACCATTCATTGGGCAGATATTAACGAAAAACGCATTCTCATCCGCGAAGGCAAAGGCGACCGCCAGCGAGAAATTCCGTTATCGCCGTTTCCTGAGTTGCAAAAGACGATAGCGGCTCTGCGTGTTCTCAATGCCGACTCCAAGAAACTTTTCACGTGGACAACCTACGCAAAATTGCAATATCGCATGAGGGTGGCAGCAGCGGAACTCAAGATTGAAGGGAAAGGAAGGAATTTCCACTGCTTACGAAAGTGGTTTGAGAATCATTTGCTTAATCAAATGCGAATGCCCGCGCACATTGCAGCACAAATTTTAGGACACACGGTCGCAATCCAACAAAAACATTATTTGAAAAATCTGAGCGCGAATGAATTGGAACAAACTATTGCGAACTACACCCAAAATATAGAAAAAAGGGAGTGATTTTGTCTGAGTTTTGTCTAAAACGAGGTTCTAAAAACGAAAAAAGGCTTAAAACCTAGTGTTTTAAGCCTTTTTTAGCGGAGAGGGAGGGATTTGAACCCTCGGTAATGTTTGCACAGTACGACGGTTTAGCAAACCGTTGGTTTCAGCCACTCACCCACCTCTCCGAGGGTATGTTGAAACTTTTTGCGAGAAAATATTACAGGTTTACAATTTATGCGTTTTTATAGTATTGTGCAAGAAAAATTCACGCATAATTTGGAAAAATATCCCCACACAAGAACTCTCGCCTACCGCACAATCTGCACAAGCCGTGTTTCCACCTGCCCAAGAGCGCGAATTTGTACTGTATAAGAACCGCTTGCCAGCCAGCCAATCTTCGCGTTGAGCGTGTGTTCTCCGGCATTCTGGACGGCTTGGAAAAGGCTTTGTACGATACTTCCCCGTGCATCCAAGAGTGAAATTTCCACAAATCCGTTTTCTGGCAGTGTGTAGCGAATATCCATTGCTTCTTTCGCTGGATTTGGCGCTATGCTTGCCAGTATCAAGGCTGGTTTTGCAGGGGCGATAAGCCGCTGCCCACCTGCCCGCGAGACCTCTGTTTGGAAAATGCCATTTTCCGGCGCAAGTATAAACACTCGTCGCTCCCAGAAAGCACGTTGATCCGATCGAGCAAGCCCACCCCACGCCGAAGACTCAATTTCCAGCGCTGTTGCCGTCGTATCGCCCGCTACGGCTCGGCAGCGCAATAGCGCCAAACGCTGTCCGCGCCCGTTCCATCTACCGCCCGCGATTTGAAGACGCTGATAACGGCTTTGTGCCTCGCCGCGCAGAATCCGCACAGAGTTTTCTTCCGCCGTTACTGACAGCACATTGCGGTCGTACTTGAGCGATGCCGTGAACTCTGGTTGTGCAACCCGTAGCAAACTATCCAAATTCCCTTCGGCAATGTACAATTCTAGTAATACCGAACTTCCGGGCGTTGCTTTCGGCAGCGCGTTTCCTTGCGCGTCAACGGGGCGAATACCAAGTTTCACAATAACGTCCGCCGGCTCCGGCGGCTTGACAAACGCCAACACATCTACTTCTGCCGTGTCTGCGCCCGCACCGCTTGTCTGCCATTGCAATCGCGCCATTCTTTCGCCGATAGCTACTGGTTCGCAGCGTGTTACAACTTTGAGTGTATCGCCGCTTTCCAGAGTTAAGGGCTGCCCACGTTGTATTGGCGGTTCAGTCATAGAGCGGCTTCCCGGTCCTTGAAAGGAGAATATATCGGAAATTAAAACATTACCATTAGTGGTGTTGGTGTATTGCACAGCACTAACCGTGATTGGCGTGCGCCCGCGATTGATGAGCAAAGCAGGTTGTATCGTTGGTCTGCCCGCAATGACGGTATCATAATCCACCGTGAGTGCCTTGAGTGCTGTTCCCGAACCCAGCAAGAGTGCGGAGAAGCTCTCTCGCTCTTGTGTTTGCGTCGAAAGTACCGTACAGACGGCTTCCATAGTACCTGATTTTCGCCCAATGGATTTTGGAGAAAAAGCAAGAATAATCGTGCGCTGCTCCCGCGCCTCCAATGTCAGCGAACGGAAAGCAGTGCGTGTCTCGAAACTATTTTCCACCTCGCTAAAGCGCAAACTATCAAGGCGAATGGCTTGATTGGTCAGATTTTTCACGAACATTCGCGCAAAACTCACATCGCCAATCGGCGTTTTACTAAATGCCTCCGCAACGGCGCTCACTACCGCCCCAGAGCGCACCGTCACAAAGCTGCGCACCTGCGACCATGGTCCCACACCGCCGACATTCGTTGCCCGGACGCGCCAAAAATAGCGCGTGAGATTCTCCAAACCAGCAATAACACTTGCAGTGCTGCTGGTTTGAATATTGCCGACAAAGACCGCGAAATCTTGCGTTGGGCTTAACTGTACGTCGTATTGTGCAGCATCCTGAACCGCTGTCCACTCCAAAGGAGCCTCGGTTGGAATACCCGTAGCGCCAGCATTCGGCAAAACAAGCTGTGGTGCGCTGCTCGGAGGATTCGGCAAACGCCCCGATACCTGCACAGGGCGCGTCACCAGGGTCAACCCCGGAACGCGGCTATTGGTGATGCGGCAGATATATGCGCCCGTATCAGCCAAGCGGAACACCGTCGGAAGGCGCTCAAGAGTGCGCCCATTCACATCCCACGCAAAAATATTCTGCGTACCGCCTACCACAACGCTGATACGCAATGGCAGCCCTACAACGCCCGTCACCGAGCGTTCCACAGCATTGATGGTATCTTGCGGAATATATCGTACCGTATCCAAAACCATATTTGCTTCCAATGCGCCAAAATCAAGACGATTGCCCTGCACGGTAAGCATTTTAAGGCGGCGGCGCATCAAGGACATATCTGGCAATGCGGTTAAACGGTTGCTCTCCAGCAGCAAAGCCTCCAAACGCCCGCAATTTCTGATTTCCTGCGGCAATGCCCCTGAAAGCGCATTATTACTTGCGTCCAGCACTTGCAATGTTAGGCATTCGCCAATGCGTGCCGGAAGAGCGCCTGCAAGACGATTCCCATTCAAACGAAGCGTCTGCAAGCGCGTAAAATCACCAATCTCTGGCGGCAATGCGCCCGAAAGCTGATTATTACTTATTTCCAAGCGTTCCAATGGAGCTACGCTTTGCAAAACCGCGCCCTTGCTAACGATTCCTTCCGCAACAAGCCGTGATGCTCCCGTCAACACCAATGCGCCCGTAAAGCCGTTATCGGAAAGCAGTAATTCGCGTAAATTTGGCAATGCGAATAAACCTGCCGCAACGCTTCCCGTCAGGCTATTGCGCCGCAAATCCAGTATTTCGAGTGGTACAGGAAATCCTTGATTTGGCAAATTTTGATTCAGCGCTCCTTCTGGTGCAAATACTGACGCGATCTCGCCTGTGAAGCGATTTCCCGCCAAACGCACCTCGCGGAGCCGACGGAATGGCGCAAGTGTTCCCGAGATACTACCCGAAAGCTGATTATTACTCAGGTTGAACGTTTGCAGTTGGTCGAGACGCGCTAAAATACCCGTCTGCAAGCGCCCGCCCGTCGTTCTGCCGTTCAGCAATTTTCCGTCCAGATTCACTCCCGTTATGCGTTCTTCCGCGATGCCGTCCGTCGTGATGGACTGCACCGTTACGCCTTCCCACGTGGTTAAGCGGTTCAGTGTCAGCCAGTTACGCGGTGGCGTGGAATTTTCTGCTCTGTGTGCTTGATAGAATGTCACAAGCGCGATAGAATCTAACTCCAACGGCATTTGATATCGGAAAACCGAGCGACTCCCGCCTGTGCCGAAGCCGTTCGTTAGCACAATCGCGCCCGTTGAGCCGCGCCCGACAATCACAATAACTTCCGTCGTGGAAATTTGCTCAATTCCTGCCACCGAAACCCCGCCAATCCTTGCTCCGACGATACCGCCCAGATTCCGTCCCGTTATGCGGATGCGTGTTCCTGCCGGACCGAAACTTGGCTGAAACACGAGATTGCGCGGCGCATTGGCGACCGACGGCGGCAATAACTCAAACGGCAGAGCGTAGCTACCCTGTCCGCCGACATTAAATGCCGTCACCACGCCGACACCAACGGGAACATTCACAAAGGTTGCAACAATGAGCGAGTCAGAAAGAATCGTAAAGTTCTGTATTGGTGCGGCATTCAACGTTAGCGATGTAACATTGATAAAATTTCTGCCCGAAATCGTTATCGGCTCATCCGCACCAGCAGAGATAGGGTCAATGTTGGTAATCATCGGCGCTGGCAGCACGATGAATGCCCCCGTTGCCGTAGCAGTGCCGAGTGTCGTTCGCAAGGTCACAAGTGCTTCGCCAGCAACTACGCCGCGCGGAACAGTGGCAATAGCATTGGTAGCATTCAAAAACTGCGTCGGCGCAGGAATACCGCCGAAACTCACCACCATCGTTGAATCGAACCGAACCCCCTGCACCTGCACCCTTGTCCACGGTCCGCCGATAGCGGGCGAAAACGAGGTAATACGGGAAGAAGGTTGCGCGAGGCGGAATGGGCGTGGCGCAACGGCAGTGCCCCAACCTGTCGTGAGGCGAATCTGTCCTGAACTTACGCCCGGCGGCACAGAAGCAATAGCACGAGTGCTCGAAAGTATCTGGATTGATGCGGCGGGGATACCATTAAACGTTACCCTCAAGGGGACACCGTTGGCTGAGTCGAGAAAATTTTCACCCGTCAGCAGAACACCTGCTCCGACTTCGCCACTATCAAGCAACTGTTGGGTTATTTTCGGCACTGGCGCGAAGTTGTGCCAGAGTGTTTGTGCTGTTGCGCCACGTGCCTTCACGCGCACGAAAATATCACCATAAAGCATTCCGGGCGGATTATCAGAAGGCATTCCGGGCGGAGCAGTAGCAAGGATGATGCTATCGGAAACAACGGTATAATTCATGGTGGCGAGAGTGACCGTCGCAAACGCAACAGACTGAGCGTTTAAGAAATAGCGCCCTCGAATTGTAACCAGCGTACCCGGTCTGCCGCTATCAGGCGAAACACTTGTAATGACGGGAGATTGCAGTGCGAAAAACAACGCAGTGGTGTCAAGAATCGTCCCGCCATCCAGACGAAAATGTATTCTCATCGGTACACGGTCGCCGCTAAAACTCAGTTGCGGCACGATAAGACGCACAGAATCACGTGTTTGCTGGGCAACGATGGCGGGTGTGACGGTCGAACCCGTAACAATTTGAAAAAAGCCCGCCCCTTGAAAATCACGTCCACGAAGCGTTACAATCCCGCCAGAGGCTGCCGAATCTGGTCTGACGGTAACTGGTACATCAAAGCAAGAAGATGTAAAGGTAAACATCTGTGGGGCGATTGCCCAATAGCCCGGAACACCCACCCGCACCTGCCCCGTCCGCCCAAACGACGAAACCGATGCCGTCATGGTAGTCGAAGAAACAAAATTGAACGGAGCAGCCGTAACACTACCAAAATCAACGTCTGTAACGTTGGTCGAGAAATTTTTACCAATAATCGTTACCAGTGTCCCGGAACAGCCCGTTGTTGGGCTGAAGGAAAAAATCTCTGGCAGAAGTTGCTGCGTAAAGGCTTGCAGCGTCGATACAGAGCCACCCGTAGCGGTTACTTGAATAGGCGCATAACCGCCCGGAGGTGATAGCACTTGAATTTGCGTCGGAGAAATCACCGTGAACGTTGCGGCGGTAAGACCAAAACGCACACTGGTTACACCGATGAAGTTCGTCCCCGTCAGTGTTACCAGCGTACCAGCGCCGCCGCCTGTGGGAGAAAACGATGTAATCGTGGGCGGCGGAGTAAAGACAAATGAGGAATCCGATGTGCCTGTTCCTGCGCCCGTTATCACGTCAATCACGCCTGTTGCACCGCTTCCAAGCGTTGCTGTCATCATCGTTGGCGAAAGAACCGTGAAGGCAGTCGCATTCACACCTCCGGCACGAACACCCGTAACGCCCGTAAAACCTGAACCGATGATGGTGATAATGGTTCCGGGTCCGCCAAATTTCGGGGTAAAATCTGCAATCAAGACCGACGAAGCAAAAGTAACCGTAAACTGCCCCAAGCCCGTAACGACGCTGCTGGTGAGCGTTGCATTAGGGTTTGTGCCTGCTAGTGTTCCGCCCGAAGGGTCGAACACCGTGGTCATGCCGGGCGCAAATGCCGCTTTGTTACTAGCGTTCAAGGTAGAGCGTGTGAGAATTGCTGCACCGCTCACATATCCACCGCTTACTACCGATGTCCGCCAATGCTCGGTAAGACTGATGCTACCTGCGGCAGAGAGCGTCCCAACAGCCCCGCTTGCAAACGCCTCAGCGCGAACAATCGGCGCAACGGCACCAGTGGTGAGGCTTGTGAGCGCAAACGGCAGATACGCGCCGCCTTTGGCAAGAGGAAAGTTGTACAGAAGTGGCGAGGATGTCAGATTTGCCGCCAACGCCCGCTCCAAACCACCGAGGATGTACGACGTAGCCGAGCCACCCACGAGTGCGCCCACTGCGGGATTGGTAAGAGAAATCATGCCCAGCGTCGTGGAAATAAAGCCATTTTGCAAGGACAAGGTACTTGAGACTTGTATTGGTGCTGCATTGGTGAGTGTCGCTCCAGCGCGATTCATAGTGAGTGTTCCGATTGCACCTCCCGTGATGGTTGTTAAACCTGTAACAGTACCGCTTCCTGCTACCACCAAGCCGCTCGCAGCATTGCTGACAAAACTTGTTCCGCCGAAAGCAATCGCATCATTCAGCGTAAGCGTGTTGCTGTTCAAATTCACACTGCCGCCCAATCCCGTCCATGAGCCGCTTATTTGCTTGCTTTCGGGAAGAGTAACGGTGTTATTGATAATCACGTTTCCATTCATCACAGCTGGAAAAGCCTTCGCGCCCGCATTGAGATTGGGGTTTGGCGAGGCATTGGTAAATTCAAGAGTGGAAGTGGAAAAATAGGTAATGCCGCTTGCACCCGAAATCTGCCCGCTTCCGTCCAGACGAACCGCTCCCAAGCCCGATACAATCATGCTTCCATCATTGACAAGGTTTATTCCGTGATTGATATTCAAACTGCCGTTTGCTTGAATGATAACGTTGGCGGTATTGGTCAAGGTGCGATTGCTTGCAAGGCGCACCCCGCCGGAGTTTCCGATGCGGATGGTAAACGGCGCGGGGTTCAGCCATTCGATTCCTGCGGTATTAGCATTTGCGCCGTTGTATTCCAACGCCGACGTTGTAGCCGCATACACAGGCGCATTGCCACTCATGGACGACGCTCCCGTCATGCGAAGTGTACCGTTTGCCGCAATCGTCGTCGTACCAACGTTTGCGAAAGCCGCGCCATTGCCAATCGCAAGAGTGCCGGAAACATTCGCCGTGCCGTTCATCGTGAGCGCTCCCGTTTGCACAGTAAGATTTGATGCGGGTTGCAGGGTAAGCGTAACATTTGGTCCAAAGGTCAAACCGGCAGAAGCATTTGCCGTAATGCCGCTCCGCACAATAAATACTGTTCCCACGCCGCCTGTCATCAGCCCTGCGCTCGCCGGAACGCCGCTTCCATTTGCGACGGAGTTCCACGAACTTGGCAGAGACGCATCGCCCATGAGGGTTTCATTGTAGAAGAATGTTCCGGGAGGCGTTCCGGCAATAGCGTAGAATCTATTACCAAGTGCGGCTTGCGCGTTTGACCGCACAAATCCTGCTCCGGGAGCGCCACCAATACTCGCATACACGCCTGATTGCGCCCCAGCCATCCCAATAAGGTCAGTTGGCGTAAGCCCACCTTCGGTTAATTCAAGCGTTGTGGACGTGAAATTGCCGGAAACCGTCGTTAATTCCCAGTTCCGCCCGGAAAGAAGTGTCAAAATAGTGAGGTTGTCCACGTTCACCGCACCCGCCGGAGCGACTGCACCCCGCATTACAGGTGAGGTTACGCCCGTGCGCACGTCGCGGAGCGTCATGGGGCGATAGCTTGTGCCTTCGCCAATAGGGAAAAAATAGCTTGTGCCATTCGCCGCAATATTCGGCAACAGCGCCCGTTCAAGCGGTCCGTCAATGTAGTTGGTAGCACTTGCGCCCAGAATGGACGTTGTTGCGGTGTTATTCACGCGGAGCGAGTTTGCAAGCGTTGTGGTCAAGCGTCCGCCAAGCGTGAGTGTTTGCGCGGCTCCCAAGGTAAGTGCGCCCCCTGTTAGTGTGGATGCGCCGCCGGGCGTAGTCAAATTCGCATTCAACGTTGCGGCAAAACGATTTGCCGGAAGAACACCAGCATTGAAGCCGTTTCCAAGCACAACCACCGAACTTGCGCCACTTCCTTGTACCGTGCCTGTTCCCATGAGGGAGTTAGCGGAAGTTTGGTTCAAATTCAGATTTGTTGCGGCTTGCAGGGTGAGTATGCCGTTCATTGCCAGTGCGCCCGCCGCCGCGCTCATGGTGAGCGTTCCGGTGAGATTGTGTGCGCCTAAGAACGTCAAAGCGCCGTTGTAGCTTGCTCCGAAGAGCGCTCCCGAAAGTGTTCCCGCGTTGAATCCTGCATCTACAATGACCTCGCTTGTTGGGTCGGTGCCGGAAATATTCGTACCGGGGGCATTCAGTGTTGCGGTGTTTCGCAGCCACAAACGCCCGTTTGGTGCGCCAAGCGTGATGTTATTGGTTAAATCCAACAGCGTTGAAATAGCCAGCGAATTTGTGATGGTCGGCGTACTATTGACATTCAGTCTGCGAATCTCTCCGTTCAGGAAGTGTGCGCCGTTCAGCGTTGGGGCATTTATCGTAATTACACTTCCCACCGATGTCGCATCAATAGTGCCTGTGGCGGTGGTCGCGGTTACGGAACTTGCGCCCAGTGCCAGCGTCTGCCCGGAAAGCGCGAAATTGCCTGTGTTTGCAACCGTCAGCGTTCCTGTAACGGTCATATTTTGCGGCAGAACAACAGGAGTAGCGCGGTCAATGATGAGATTATTCAGCGAAAGCCCCAAGGCATTCCCAACTGTCGGGCTTTGAATCCGCACCGTTCCCAAAAACGCATTCCCGCCCGAATTTGTCAGAGCGCCCGCTAAACCTGTCGGGTGAGCGGTAATGAACGTTCCGGCGGCATTCACACTCATACTGCCCGTGCCGCTTTGAGTGGTTGTTCCGGCATCCAGTGTGCCGTCAAGTTGAATTGCTCCGGCGTTGGTGTAGTTCGCACCAGGCGTTATCAAGCCTCCGGCGGGAATTTGCAATGTTCCCCCCGCTCCCAGATTCAATCCCGAAAAACTATGCGTCAGCGCGCCGCTATTGACCACACCGGACAAGACA